>JABDEY010000082.1 GCA_013286805.1 Bacteroidota bacterium
TCTGCAGAAAGAACTATTCAGCGGTCCATCGAAAAGATTGGTGAGGATGATTGGATTTCTGATCCTACTTCAGTGTCGCCTGGTGGCAGAAAAATGGTTGGACAATCGGGAACTCAGATTATCAGGTACACTGGTACGTCTGAGGGAACTACTGTCCTTAGCTTTGAGTTGAAGCGTCCCTGGGAAAAAAATGTTCAGGCTTTGGATTTTTATACGATAACTATTGTGTCGGGTGGAAAATATACAGGAAGTTATACTCCTCCTGCAGCAAGAATATTTAAGCATAAAACATCAAACCCTGTTACTACCTCAATTCCTTCCAAAGTTGATTGGCGCTCACAATGCACGCCTGTAGAAAACCAGGGGGCTTGTGGAGATTGCTGGGCCTATGCAACCGTTGGGGCATTTGAATGTAACATAAAAATAATAGACAAAGTCACAAGAGATCTTTCAGAAGAATTTGTAACGGATTGTTTTACCGCAAGTGGAAGCAGTGGCTGTAATGGAGGATGGTGTGCATTCGATTCCTGGTTGCCAAATACTACCTCGGCTAATCCACTGGGTGGTGGAGCTGTTTACGAAACCGATGATCCAACTACCTGCAATACTACGGGAAAAACAGGAACCTGCAATCCATCCGGATTTCCGCATCATGAAACCATTGCCAGTGATGCGCCGGTTCCAAACGCCAATCCAAGTTCTGGTATACCGCCGGATGCAGATATTAAGAATGCGATATATACCTATGGCCCTGTCTGGATGGCTTTTGATGCTTCAAGTAATGCTTTTAATAATTATTCAGGTGGAATATTGACAGAAAGTGGTACATCTGTGGATCATGCAGTAGTGTTTGTCGGATATGTTGACAGCGCGGCATGCCCTGGTGGAGGATATTGGATAGTAAGAAATTCCTGGGGAACGGGTTGGGGACTGAATGGATACTTTTATCTTTCTTACGGTTCCGATGCCTGCGGAACCAATGCAGAGTACCTGGTATATAAAGGAGGTATTCCGTATAATATCCCGCCGGTTACTGACTTTAGCGCTGCCACAACGTCAAGCTGTACTTCTGGTGCCATTCAGTTTAACGATGCCTCCAGCAATTCACCCACTTCCTGGTTGTGGAACTTTGGCGATGGTGGAACATCCACTTTACAAAACCCTTCTCATACTTATACGGCAAACGGAACGTATGCCGTTTCACTCAAGGCAACCAACACCTATGGAAATAACACAATGTCAAAAAGCAGTTATATAACTATTGATTTGGCAAATGCTCCGGCTGTGACGAACGGTAACGGCATTTTAGGATCAAAAGTTACCTTAAAGGCATCAGGATCCGGTACACTTAATTGGTATGATGCAGCTACAGGCGGAAATCTTGTTGGTACCGGAACAACTTTTATAACTCCTGCTCTTTCAACCAGCACTACTTATTATGTAGAGAATGATATAACACAACCTGTTCAGACGACTGGCATGCTTGCCAATACAACAAACGGGGGTTATTATACTTCTACAGGTACCTGGGGTTTACTCTTTGATGCATTAAATGATGTTACTATTAAAACGGTGGATGTATACGCCGGGGCGCCCGTTACCCGAAATTTCTGGGTAACAAACAGCGCGGGGATCACAATTAGTACAGTATCGAAAAGTCTTGTTGCGGGAAAGCAAACGGTAGCATTGAATTTTAGTATTCCTTCAGGAACCGGATACGAACTTGGCACAGATTCAGCTTGTAACCTTTGGAGAGATGCTACGGGTGCTTCTTACCCTTACACTGTTTCTAATTTAATTTCCATTACCGGAAACCCCATACCGGATGCGGTTCATTATTATTACTTCTACAACTGGCAGGTGGCAGCATCCTCCTGTTCCAGCACCAGAGTTCCGGTCGTGGCTCATATATCGCTTACTGGCATTGATGAATACGGTGATGCAGGAAATCTTACTGTTTATCCGGTTCCTGCTTCAAGTTCGTTTGATATAAAGGCTACTAATATTAATGTTCAAAATGCGACTTTAACGATAGTGGATATACTTGGAAAAAGGATTTTGGAAAAGCGAATCACTGATAATAATCCTATTCATATTGATGCTTCTGGTTTTCCGCAAGGAATCTATTTGGTTGAAGTTACAAGCGATCAACTGAAGTATGTGAGAAAGATTACAGTTGTCAGGTAAAGAGGCATGGAGCGTTCCCACTAAATGAAAACTGCTTTTGCAGGAAAATTAGTTCTGCCCTCCGTTGATCATATCTGATACTATTCCGCTGTTCTTTTTGCTGTGTTCAGAATAAACGACTCCAATGATGTGTAAGGCTATATAGGTGAGCAGTACCCACATTCCAACGGAGTGAATATCGCTTACTGAATGCCTGAGTTTTTTCAAGTCTTCTACATCATCCGAATAGACCATAAATAAACCGGTACAGACCTGAACAGCAAGAACTAAGTAGAAAAACAGATAAGCGCACCTTACAAACAGGTAGTATTTAAGGTCTTTCAGATCAGTGCCTGGCTGACGCAAGGATTTTAATGTGTTTTTCAGGATGGGAATAACTTTCTGCTCTTTGGGTTGAAAGAATTCAATGAGGATGCGGAATCCGAACAAACCTGCGAGAATATAACCCAGGTTTGTATGAAAGTTCCATGCCATGTCATTGAATTCATGTGCCAGCGATTTGGCTTGCCCAACAGTAATTGCAATGTTGCTTGCCCGCAGGTTTTCCTGTACGACGGGTATGTTTTTTCTGGTGTTCAGCAAGGTCTTTGCCAATAACACTGTAAACAATGATCCTGTGGTGATTACAAATGTACTCCAGTGCCAGAAGCGTATAGACCGCGAATGTTTTCCTCTGAATAATTCGTTTTTTCTTTCAAATAATCCTGATTCTTTTTCCATTAAAAGAAAGTAAAGACTGCTCCTGCGTTAATATTTATGATGCCGGTACTCATAACTGATTTGCGTGCACTTCCCGAACTGACAGGCGGAGTTCCGGGAGGCAGCCCTGTTGAGGGACCGGTATAGGATATTGAATAACCAGTCATGGTAGGATTTCCGCCTAAATAATCTGCGCTGACAGTAAAACCGATTTGATCTATCAGATTATATTTTAAAGCGGCCCCAACATCGTACCCAAAAGCGTACGCGGCTTTATATACATCCGTATATTGGTATGTAGATCCGTCAAAATTAATGATGGGATCAACTGAGCTGTAGCTGACAGTCATTAGGCCTGCCATAATATGCCCTTCTGCGGTGAATAGTTTACCTATAGGAAAATTAAAAAACGGTCCTGCCAGGTAGGACCCTATATAATGGGATGTTGCATTCACTACGACAGATCCCTGCAATACCGGGTAATTAAAATTCTGATTGAGATAGGCTGTGGTATTAAACCAGTTTACATTACCTGCAGCCTGGGCCATCACTCCCATGTGCTTTTTCAGGCGCCAGCCGGCTTTCAGGTTAAAATTAATGCCTGTGGTTGCCCAGCCTTTCAATTTGCTGGTATCCTTGCGTCCGATGGTATCTGATTTTCCGAAATTTTGCTGTGGTAAACCAACTCCAAAAGAAACACCGATGATTAATCGTTGATCCAGAACTTGTGCATTTAGGCCGTGGTCAATGAGAATCAACAGTAATACAGGAATAAGAATTTTTGTTTTCATGCGGGCATAAAATTACTGGAATTATTGATATATATACCATGTTTCAGTAGTAAACAGGCATATGTATTTTTGTTACATTTGGTCTACTAATCGTTTAACGCCATGCAACCATGAAAACAAGTTCTCTTGTTTTATTTTCTGTGGTTCTGGTATTTATAACCCATACTGGCTTTGCTCAGCTGATTAATCCCGGATTTGAAACCTGGAGCAGTGATGCGGTTGGTATTTTGGATCCCAACAGCGGAAATGCTACTACCGGTTGGGGGGGATTACAATGTTTTTAACAATTCCTTTGTTGGTGGCAGCCCGATTTCGGGGCTAAGGTCTGATACTGCTCATTCAGGAAAGTATTCAGCCCGGATTGAAACGGTTGTCTATACACCGGCATCTTATGCCTATATAAAACCCTGGGGCAATAAATACTTTGGTCATAGTTCCGATACGATGGGTGTTTTGTTTACAGGCAACATGGATATTGTTACAACAAGTCCGGGCGCATCTACATTTACAGGTGGAATTCCATATTCTCATAAGGCGATCCAATTCAGGTTCTGGTATCAATATACCCCAAATGGAAACGACGAAGCCCAATGTCTTATTTTTTTAAGTAAATGGAATGGCACTGCGGCTTCTACAGTGTCTGTTGGAACCTGGTCAACCACTTCGGCTACGGGTACTGCGGGCTGGCGCCTCGCCACAATTCCAATGAATGTGCTTGATACATTAACACCAGACACAGCCACAATACTTTTCAGTGCATCTTCTCTCACTGTTCTGAAGAGGAGCATGCGAAAAACAGGCGTACTGAATTCACTGTGCGGTCCAGCCACCATCCATTGAAATAGCGGCTCCGGTAATCATGGAGGCATTATCAGAAGCTAAAAACAAGGCTAATGCTCCTATGGATTCGCAGCTGATGAATTCTTTGATGGCTTGTTTGTCCAGTTTGATTTTTTGTTTATCAGTAAGTGGAGTTTTAACCCAGCCGGGACATATTGCGTTTGCTGTTATTCCAAGTTTGGCTCCTTCTAGCGCCAAAACCTTTGTTAGGCCTATCAGGCCATGTTTGGAGGCTACGTAGGCTGATTTGTTTTCCGATGCAACCAGCCCATGTGCAGAAGAAATATTGATAATTCTTCCCCATTTGTTTTTTTTCATTCCCGGCCATGCGGCTTTTGATGTGCAGAATGCAGCTGTTAAATTTATGCCGATTAGGGCATTCCATTTTTCCAGTGGAAAATTTTCAATGGGCGATACGTACTGTATTCCTGCATTGTTTACCAAAACAGCAATTGCACCAAACTTTGCAATGGCTTTTCTGAACAATAAGGCTATTTCGTCCGGATGAAGCAGATTGGCAGAGGAATGCAAAGTATTTACGTGAAATTCTTTTCCGATAGCAGCAGCAATCTTTGGTCCTTCTTTTTCTAATCCGTTAAAAACAATGTTGTATCCGGCTTTGGCAAATTCCCTGGCAATACCTAATCCGATGCCGCTGGTGCTTCCGGTTATCAATGCGGTTTTACTTTTCATCGGAGCAGGTTTACTATTCATCCGGATTTTGCAAAAATGCTTTTATTAGTTTTATTGTCTGTGGAGCTGCCTCCAGATTAAGTGTATGGCCTGCGCTTTTAATCAGTTCGAATTGGCTTCCGGGAATGGCATCAGCTACAGCTTTCCCCATGTGGGGCTGCAACAAGAGATCCTGTTCTCCATGAATAACAAGTGTGGGATTTTTTATCGCTTTTAATTTTCCCCGGTAGTCTGGTCTTTGTTGGGTAGCTTTCATTAATTTCCGTATTGCTTCGGGATCTGTATTGATAGCTTGTCTTCCGGCCCTTAGGGTGTCAATGGGGATAAGGGGATTTTCAAAATAATTTTCACCCAATACCATGGGAAGCATCACATCAAACATGAGGCCATAGCCTCCTGCTGAAAGCGTTCTCTGCCAGGCCAGCTCAATGGCTTCATAGTAGGCGGTTTTATGGGCAAAGGTGGAAAGTAAAATAAGATTGTCGGTTTTCTCCGGATAGTTCAAAGCAAAGTGCTGTGCTACCAGACTTCCGTAGGATATGCCGATCAGGCTGATTTTTTGGGAAGTGATGGATTGTATTAAGCCGAAAATATCTGCAGCGTGCTGGTCGAAATCCCGTACATCACCTTCTTTATCGGATTGTCCCTGAAAAATGAAATCACATACAATTAGCTGATAATCCTGTGCGAAGGCGGGAATCATTAAATTCCAGGCGAGGGTGGATTGAGAAATGCCATTCAGGAAAATCAGAAATTTTTCAGAATTTCTGTTGCCGGCAATTTCATAATAGATATGCTGGTTATCCGAAGTCGTGTGGAACATCTATTCAGAAAATCTTGTTTTTGGAAAGGTCCGCAGCATGTCTTAAAACATGTGAAGTCCGCCATTGATGGCAATGTTCGCTCCAGTTATGTAACGTGCATCATCGGAGGCGAGGTAAGCGACGGCTCCTGCAATTTCTTCAGGAGTGCCAAGACGGCCCTGCGGTACCTGTGCTACAATCGAATTGCGTATTTCTTCTTTAATGGCCATCACCATTGCTGTGCCAACGTATCCGGGAGAAACGGTATTTACGGTTATTCCTTTTTTCGCGACTTCCAGTGCGAGGGATTTGGAGAAGCCATACATGCCTGCTTTGGTGGCGGCATAATTGGTTTGACCGTACTGGCCTTTTTGCCCGTTCACAGAAGAGATGCTGATGATGCGTCCCCATCCTTTTGCTATCATGCCTTCAATAACAAGACGGGAACAAATAAAGACGCTGTTCAGGTTGGTATTGATGACTTCATACCATTGCTCGGGTGTCATTTTATGAAGGGCGGAGTCTCTTGTTATACCTGCATTATTGACCAGGACATCTACCTGCCCGATTTCGTCGGCTATCTGCTTCATCATGGCTCCGGCAGAGGCGAAGTCGGAAATATCTCCTTCTACCACTTTCATGTCAAAACCCATCTTCAGCTGATCATCTCTCCAGGCTTTTGCTTCTTCCCTCCATTTCATTGCCTTGGTGAAATCCCTGTAATTGGCCACTACGGTATATCCGTCCTTGTATAATCTTTCGCAAATAGCTGTACCCATTCCACCAGTACCGCCTGTAACCAATGCGACTTTGTTGTTCTTCTCTCTCATAAATAATCCGGGTTAATCTACTTCTTATTGGCTTTTTTTTTCTGATCCTTAACCTTTATTGCGGCGCCATTCGTATGGCCATTTGCGTGGCCATTTGTGTGACCGTCTGAGCTTGAAATATGGGTGATACATTTTTCCTTTACGTATCTTCCCGGAGCTGGTTCTATGACTTTGTATTTAGTGCTGCCTAAACTCTTAGTCGCTGGGATTTGTTTTCCGGATGTCTTCTTTAGACGCTCAGTCCATAATGTCCACCAGCTTCCTTCCTTAAATTCTGCAGATTCCTTCCAGGCATCATATCCATTTTCCAGTTTCCCATTCATGTAATACCCGTACTTCTTTTTTGATGGCGGGTTAGCAACGCCCATTACGTGTCCTGATCCACCGAGGATAAATTCAACGGGTCCGCTTACCAGTTCGGTGGTTGTAAATGTGGTTTGAGGTGGGGATATATGATCTTCACTCAATCCAATTACCGTAACAGGAATTTTTATTTTACCAATATCGATGGGAGTGTCACAAATCCTTAGGGCATTTTTTCTGCTTAATTTATTCTCTAATACCATATACCTCAAATAATAGAGGTACATTTTTGCAGGCAGGTTGGTATTGTCATTTGTCCAATATAGGATATCAAATGTTGCAGGCGTCTTTCCCTTTAAATAATTATTTACGACAAAGCTCCATACCAGATCATTTGCCCGGATGAGGTTGAAGGCTTTTTCCATGTCATGCCCGGTCATAACCCCTTGTTTTAGTAATTCCCCGCGCTCCAGTTTTTTGACAAGGGCGTTATCAATTACATCTCCCATAGGACCTACATCTGAAAAGTCGATCATCGTGGCAAGAAATGTTGCTGTGGCGACCGGGTTTTCCTGTTTGTCTGCACCCGTAAGGCCGTTTTTTTCTGAAGAGAGAATTGCCAGTGCAGTACTCAGTAAAGTACCTCCAAGGCAATAGCCAAGTGCATTTACTTTTTTGGATTTTGAAACGGATTGAGCCACTTCAAATGCTTTTAATGCACCTTTCACCACATAGTCATCAAATGTAATATGTCCCATATCCGGTGTTGGATTTTTCCAGGATATCATATAGGTCGTAAATCCCTGATCCACCATAAATTTTGCCAATGAGTTTTCGGGACGTAAGTCAAGGATATAATATTTGTTAATCCAGGGCGGTATGATTACCAATGGTATTTCACTGACAGTTTTTGTGGTGGGTGAATATTGTATGAGCTGAATTAATTCATTTTCGAATACTACTGCTCCAGGAGTAAGTGCGATATTGCGCCCTGGTTCAAAGGCTGTCATATCCGTTTGCGTAATCCCGCCTTTCTCAATATCAGCCAACAGGTTTTTAAATCCATCAATTAAGCTTTGACCATTTGTCTGTTGGGCAAGTTTTATGGCTTCCGGATTGGTAGCAACAAAATTGGAAGGGGAGAGGGCATCAATGTATTGCTGGGAATAAAAATTCAGTTTCTTCTTGGATTTTTCGTCAATTTCAGAGGTCTCAATAATTCCCTTCATTAAGCTTGAGACAAGCAGATAGCTTTGTTTCACAAAATCAAAATAATAAGGAGCTTCATCCCATTCCGGTGCACGGAAGCGTTTATCATTATCCGCTGGTTTAATTACAGGAGTATATTCTTTTGTTTTATCGAACTGTCTTTCGGAAATTCGTTTCCACAATTCCTGCTGACTGGTTAAAAAGCTCTGGTAAAGCAATTGAACCTTTTCCATTTCTTTTGGAGATGCCATTAACTTGGTGCCGAACTGAGAATAGGCCTGTGCTATATCCCTGTTGTCGTGATGATAGCCCGACCTGTTTTCGAGGTAATTCTGGATTATTTTCTGACTTGCTTTTGTAATCCCGTCTGCCAATTCCTGAAAATCAACTTGTGCTAACTTTTCCATAACGATTCATTTAATTTATGTGTGGCAATGTAGAAATAAAAAAAACATTGTTAACCAAGCTGTTTACTTAATTAACAATGTTTTAACATGGGGCTTAATATTGATATACTAAGAAATCAATGTTTCTCAGTTTGTTTCCACCAGTCAGCAGCCCATTCAGTGAACTTGTTCAGTCCTTTGCTTTGGATTTTGAATAATGAATCAATCTGAGAATTGATGTTTTCCCCGAATTTCTGGTTGAAATTAACAGCCAGATTGGTGTGTTTATTGTAAAAGCCAAGTATCTCCTTTGTGTTGCTGATGGTCAATTGGCGGGATGCTTCGAAATTTTCATGAATCAGGTTCAATATTTTCTCGGGATTTTCCTGAGTCGATTCTTTCACAGCATCTACCAGTTTGGTATTAAAATCCACATTCAGCTCCATTTGTCTGGTGTAGGAATTAATAATACTGTCAAGTGCATCTTCTGCTAACTCAACGGATTTGCCAAAGGTACTTTTCAGTGTGTCTGTGAGAGAGTCTTCAATTTCCTGTTGATTCAGTTTTTCTTTGATGGAGTCAACAATTTTTTTATTGGAGTCCAAAGCCGCGCCAATATATTTGGTGTTTGAATCAATAATTTCACGGATGGTTTCCTTTGATTTTTCAGCAGTACCCTTGATGG
>JABDEY010000083.1 GCA_013286805.1 Bacteroidota bacterium
ATATTGTGCCTGTGAATTATATAATCATTTTCTGTTGTTGTATAATACCTATTCCTCATTCGTTCCCGACCTTCGTCGAGAATTAAATCTATGGGAAACTTACTTTATTTGGTCGCAGTCATAATGATATTAGGTTGGGCAATCGCATTCTTCGGATATGCTGTCGGTGGTCTTATCCACATCCTATTGGTAATCGCCATTATATCAATTCTTGTGAGAGTTATCCAGGGAAATAAACCAATTGTTTAAACATAAAGTTATGCCTTGGACGAAAACAAACTTTCCAGTTTCAATGAAAAATTTACCTGTTAAAGTCAGGACTAAGGCGATTGCAATTGCCAATGCCATGTTAAAGGCTCATCCGAAAATGGAGGAAGGCGAAATTATCGCTACTGCCACTAAGAATGCTAAGGCTAATAAGGAAAATTAAATGAACGAAAATGAGCACCATCACCACAGATCAGCTAAACAGGAACAAAACAAGGTTCACAATAACCAACCTCCATACTGGAAACGTGCTCACCACGACTGGCGTTTCTGGGTTGGTTTGTCTCTTTGCCTGATTGCCATTGTCTACTACATAATGAGTGTGGACTTCTCATTACGTCCCTAGCCGCCAAAACAATCATCTGAAAATAATACAAATCCATAATGAAAACAGAAAAGACCCTAGCGACTGAAGTAGCTGACACGGAAAAGGAACATCAACTAACGCAGGAAATAATTCAAATTACTGCCGAACTTAAAACCAGCTTCCCCGAATTGTACCGGGATATGGATGAAACACCACTTCCAGTGGGCGGTTTACCAGAAAGTAAGGTCTCTATCCCTGACCTTGAAAATTACCTGAACACTTTAAAAAAGCAATTGCAGAATCACATTAAAACGCATGAGCAAAAGGACTTGAATCATTCCCTGCGTTCTGCAACCTGAAATATACCACTGCAACTAACCAGTGCTTCTTCTGTAACTGTGGGTGCCATGAAAATTAAGCTGCCACAACCAGTTGTATCCATCTATCGGTAATTTTTTATAGATAGTTTGACTGCAAATACCTGGTGTATAAACAAATTAAAATTCGCTGAATATGTGAATGATGTAACTATTGACAGAAGTTGTGTAACACCTGCAAGATAATGGCTGCATAGGTTTGTGCCATGAAAAAATATACATGGATTCCCTTAAGTTTAGTAATCGCATTCTCATCCTGCGTACCCAAGAAAAAACTTCTATCTGAACAAAACAGAGTCCGCATTTTGCAAAGCGACAGCATCAGCACTCACTCCAATCTGAATGATTGCAGCGCGAAGCTAAATGATTGTAAAACAAAGGTGACTACTCTTGAAGGGGATAAAACGGAAATACAAAAAAACCTGCAAAATCTTTCATCCAGCTCCCAGGCTTCAATTGAAAATTCAAAAATGACCATTGCTGATCAGGCTAAACGTTTGAAAGATCTGCAAACGCTTATTCAATCACAAAAGGATATTCTCAGCAAACTCAAGAAAACGATAGCGGATGCCTTGATCAATTTTAAACCCGATGAGTTAAGTGTGGAATTAAAAGATGGACGGCTTTATGTTTCACTGCAGGAAAAGCTTTTGTTTAAATCCGGAAGCGCTGTGGTTGACCCAAAAGGCAAAGAGGCATTGCAGACGTTGGCCACTGTGGTTAATGCAACACAGGATATAAGCATAATGATAGAAGGCCATACAGATAACGTTCCTGTTAGTGGAAAGTATGAGGACAACTGGTCACTAAGCACCGCCAGGGCAGCTGCTATTGTCCGTATTCTTACATCTGATTACAAAGTAGATCCGCACACAATTAGTGCTGCAGGGCGATCTGAGTTTTTTCCTGTAGCTGATAATTCTACAGTAGAGGGAAAGGCAAGAAACAGAAGAACGGAAATCATCTTATCTCCTAATCTCAAGGAGTTGTTTAAGTTGCTCAATCAATAACTATTACTGCCGGCTCTCTCACTTATTTTGCTGATTAAAGGCACGAATTGCTGACTATACTGCATCAATAGGAAGGCGCATTGTTCTTCAAATTCTCCTTACACCATAGGGTAGCATGGGCAGGATGCTAAACTGATGACGTCGGATAACTTTTGGCAGACGAACAAAAAACTGTTCAATTTTGTTTAATTTTATAATTAATTGCCTTTAAATAATAATAACCCTATTCAATGGTAATGCCATTAAAGGATTATTCCCACTATTTTTCCATGTTAAGTTCTCCGGAAAGAGCCGTTGCTCCAAAGCAATTGTTTTATGAAGGCGACTTTTCTTTGATGACTGATGGTCTAAGGGTATCTGTTATAGGCTCAAGAAATGTGAGTGAAAAAGGAATTAAAAGAACAAAATTAATAACAAAAGAATTAGTCAGCAGGAATATAATAATCGTTAGTGGTTTGGCTGATGGAGTAGATTCCATTGCGCACAAAACCGCAATTGAAATGGGTGGGAAAACAATAGCAGTTTTAGGTACTCCGCTTGACAAGTGTTATCCTTCAAAAAACAAAGGCCTGCTGTCCGAAATCAAAAAGA
The DNA here is from genome assembly GCA_013286805.1 of Bacteroidota bacterium. GTDB lineage: Bacteria > Bacteroidota > Bacteroidia > JABDFU01 > JABDFU01 > JABDFU01. The sequence continues at coordinate 2,553 of JABDEY010000083.1, forward strand.
ATCATTTGGCGATTTCCCAGTTTAAACCTGGTTCAAGGGTATTCACATCTAATTTCCCTTTAAGAAACAAGACAATGGCCTTAATAAGCGAGGCTACTCTGATAATAGAGGCAACAGAAAAGAGCGGAACAAGACATCAGGCGAAGGAAGCGATAAGATTAGGAAGAACACTTTTTTTAATGGAAAATCTTGTCAGGAATAATGACCTCAAATGGCCCCTTGAATTATTAAATTATGGAGCTATTGTACTGACCCAGGGAAACTATAAATCAGTTTTTGATAAGTTACATAGTTTCTCATTCGTGGCTGTTTAGTTTTACCAATGAAATTTGAGTTTGATAGTATTTCGCTGATTCAATTAGCGAAACGTTCTAATCCACCTGCAATTGTTGAACAGGGCAGGGCGTTGACTTCTTTTATAAAAGCAGGAAGAACGGATGTCCTTCAACAGGTTATGACTTTTGCCATTAAGCAATTCATCCGTACTCATATAAACAAGAAAACCACGTTCGTACCTATTCCAAGAAGCGCTCCGTTATTAGCAAACGCCGTTTGGCCAGGCAGGTTAATTTGTCAGAAATTATTACGTATGGGTTTTGGAAAAGATATGTATGATGTATTGGAAAGAACGAGTGCTGTTCAAACAGGCCACTTCAACAGATCCGCAGAGAATAGAGCAACAATAGAGCAGCATTATAACACGATCGAAGTTACCAATCCACCTTTAATTGTTCCGGAGCAAATAGTTTTGGTGGATGATGTTATAACACAAGGCAGAACAGCAGTTGCATGTTATAAAAGATTAAGGGAGATCTTTCCCCATTCTCCAATTTCAATATTTACACCGGTTATTACCAAAACTTTTGACGAGGTGAATTTATTAATTGACCCAAAAATTTGCAAGGTTCAATATTTCGATAGCGGAAAGTCGATTGTTTCTTGCCCAGGTTAAGACCAGACCCCACCTCCGTTTACCGGCAAATACAGCCATTCAATAGAAAATCCATGCCATCTGATAGATCCCGGTAATACAGCCCGATTTGGACCTTAATTTTGATTATAACCAAAAAACAGTGTTATGATTAAGAGAATTTTCGTTGGGAAACTCAGTTATGAACAGATTGTTGATGCTGGGTTCGTGGGCTGTGGCATATTGACGCTTGCCTTTATCATTTACAATATTGTCCTGGTATTGCTGAAATAAATACGGACTACACTGATACAAATCCGGGGCTATAGAGTTTTAACATTTCTTAACAGCTCCTTCAAAATATTTTTGAATCAACAAGCGTTCTTCCTGTATGAACGAATAGCTACTTCACCAAATTATATACAGATGAAAGAAGATGCCAATTCTGAGTTTCAGGAAAGCAATTCCGAACTCACGCTAAGCGAAGTCCTTTCTGCCAAAGAGCTGCAAAAGATCAGACATGAAAGACGAAAAGACACAATCAGAAAGAACAGCAAAACAAAAAGCGGTTTTAACTCAGCGGAAATATGGGCAAACAGTTGGGGATTTGATTGGGCAGGTTAGTCCATTACCCAGGCGGGGTAATCCTGTAACGATTGCAGTTGAATGTCCTGCTGTCATTGCCCCTGTTGGTTCATTTTGGTGAACTAGCCCTTTTGGGGATACTCGCCAGTTCCACTTTCATACTTCTGAGCATATTCATAATGCTGCCCATATTTAATTCATCCGGCTTACTGTCAGATAAATTCAGGCAGCAAGTGAATTCCCAGATTTCCAGCACATCGTACAGCTGAACAGGATAAGGCTGGTAGGCAGGATTATCAGAATGCAGAATCAATGTGCCATCCTTTTTAATATTGTTGACTACCCGCTTATAGACAATACCATCATGTTTGGTCAGCAATACATAAGTTCTTGCACTTTTAATGTCTTTCAGTGATTCAACATATTTGCCCACCACATAGGAGCCATCCTTTAACGGAGGCATGGAATCCCCTTTTATGGAAAAGGCCCGATGCTTGCCCACAGGGATAAAGGGCAGATTCATCTTGGGAAGGCTGTCGAAATATTCCGGATCAGCATAGCCATTCAGATAACCAGCTGCCGCTTTGGCGGGAATTACTTCAATCAGATCATTGTCTTCCTTATCCAGGTAGATGGGGAAAAGAGTACGGTTATTTTCAATATCCATCAGGGTATTGAGTTTTGTCCGTGTCAGATCAACCTTTACCATTGCGTCAATGGCCACATGAAAATAGGCAGACAACTTAACGAGCATTTCAATACTCGGTTCACTCCTCCCCTCTTCATACGAACCTAATCGTGACCGGGTTATTTTCAGTTCATTCGCAAGTTGTTCCTGCGACAGGCTCTCTAATGCTCTCAGATGCTTTATGTTTTGGGCTATTTTCGACATTACTACATATTTTAGTACTAATGTACTACATATACTGGTAATTTCAAAATTTGGATTTTAAGTCCCCGTTTAAATTGTTCTTTTGGTTCTGTTGTATATGAACTAAATAAATCATACGTTTGTCAACCGATCCGGACAACACGATATGACCGCCCTCATTATCACCAAAGAACAAAAAGAGCTGATAGAACGCATTGGCGTATTTTATGAGCAACAGGGCCTTCCCCCTGCCGTGGCAAGAGTCATCGGATTACTGATGGTATCCGATCAGCTGGAACTCACCTTTGAAGAAATCTACACCTTATTAAAAATCAGCAAAAGCGCAGCCAGTAATGCCATTAACCTTTTGTTAAATACACACCGGATTGAGTACATAACAAAACCTGGTGACAGAAGGCGCTATTTCAAAGTCCGTTTTGAACAATGGGAAAAGATGCTGAAAGAACGTATGCAGTTCTTTTCTTCACACGTTTCATTGTTAAAGGAAATCCAATCTCAACGGACCCCCAAAACCAGAGAATTTAACGCAAAGCTGAAAGAATTCATCGGATTTATTGAGTTTATACATAAGGAAATGCCCTTGATGTTTAAAAAGTGGAACCCGAAAAATAATAAGATTTAGCGTAAGTAATTAAAAGCTGACAAATTATAACAGATGAAATTTTACCTCCAATTAATACTCCTACTAATCTGCGGGCCCATTATTGTGAATGCCCAGAAGGAGATCAGGTTTCCCACACTCGATTCCCTTTTTTCATTTGCAGAAAAGAACAGCTCTGTCATTAAAACAAATTATGAGCAGGCCTTACTGGCAAAATACCAAAAAATAGCTGCAATAGGCAATGTGATAAACTTCCGTGATCCGGTAGCATTTTCGCTTACCAATAATACTACCCTACCGGTAAGCTTTATTCCAGCAGACCTGCTAGGAGGTCCCCCAGGAACATTTAAGGAAATTACACTGGGACAAAAATATGTAAGCAATATTGGAATAACCCCTCAAATTGACATAATTAATCCAAACACCTGGGCACAGATAAGAAGCGCAAGTGTAAATGTAGAACTCACTAATGCCAACAACCAACTTAGTAAAAAATCGCTTTACGAATCTATTGCAGCTTGCTACTATAATATCGGTACCTATCTCGAACAAATTCAATTAATGCAAAACAATATCTCCTCAACAGATACACTTTTGCTGATCGTGTCTGATAAATTTTCACAGGGGCAGGTACGTCAGCAGGATGTAAATGATGCAACCATAAACAAACTCTCCTTGCAGGACAAATTAAGACAACTGGAAGTAACTCTTGAACAACAGTATAACAGCCTAAAAATTTTATGCGATATACCTGTCAATACCACAGTCCGCCTCGAAGAAAAATTAAAATACGACCAACAGTTCGTTCAGGATTTAAAACCGAATTCCCAGCTATTGATCAAATCCGCTCTGTTACAGGAGGAATACGCCAGAGCCGATCTGCTGACAAACCGATTATCCAATCTTCCAATCGTTTCTCTCCTCTACTCCAATTCCTATTATCAAAATAGCAACAATCAGCTCTTTGATAATAACCCCAACGATAAATGGCTCAATGCTGTATACCTGGGTGCAAAAGTCACTTTTTTACTGCCTGATGTAAACCGGATTATACTGACACAGAATTCAAAGGTCAATTATCAGGAGGCCCTCATTAATCTGGAACACAACAAACTTCAGAACGATATAAACAACAGTCAGTTGCAACTGGATTACGAGAAGGCATATTCGCAGTTTTCCATGTTTAAGCAGGTGTATGCATTAAAGCAGGAGAATTACAAAATGGCTTCAGCTCAATATGCCCAATCCATATTATCCTTTGATAAATTACTGATTGCATTTAACGATATGCTGAACAGCCGTATAAATTACAGCAGTTCACTGGCAAGCCTGCTTTACACAAAATCTAAAATTGACATTAACAATACTCTAAAATGAAGACGATAATCAAAATACTGCTCCTGTTCATTGGTTTAGCAACATTCAGTTCCTGCGGAAGAACATCGACAGAAACAAAGCCCATCCGCAAGAAGATAACAGAAACTGTATTTGCCTCCGGCATTCTTGTCCCGGATAATCAATATAACCTCACAGCGCAAAATGAAGGATATCTTGTTAAGCTAAATTTTATTGAGGGTGATACGATAAAGGCCGGCGCTGTTTTAGCAGTTATTGAAAACAAACAAAATGAAGCAAATGCAATTGGCGCGAACGCACTTTTAGCCATTGCAGGTGCCAACATTTCCCCCAACGCCCCTGCCCTTAAACAATTATCAGCAACAATTGACCTTGCCAGGTTGAAACTAAAGGAAGATGAGCTGCAGGCAGAGCGTTATAAAAAATTATACGAAGGAAAAAGTGTGTCAAAACTGGAGTATGAAAACATGGAACTGGCCATGGAAAACTCAAAATCCAGTCTTACAGGGTTACAGGAAAACTACAAACTGCTGGAACAGCAGGCTGAGCAACAGCTGATAAGTCAGAAATCTCAAACGGATGTAAATGCGGTTTTGAAAGAAAACAATGAAATAAGGGCCGTGGTGGGCGGCAAGGTTTTTCAAAAGCAAAAACAGCTTGGAGACTATGTGAAAAAGGGTGATGTTATCGCCATCATCGGTAACCCGGACTACATCTACGCGAAGCTGAGTGTAGATGAAACCAATATTTCAAAGATAAAATTGGGCCAGAATGTAATTCTTCAGCTTAACACCAATAAATTAAAGGATTATAACGGCGTTGTAACAGAAATATATCCAGCCTTTGACGACCAGGCTCAATCCTTTTACTGCAAAGTAAAGTTCAGCGATCCGCTCGATTTCAGGATTTCAGGCACACAACTGCAGGCTAATATTGTTGTAGGTACAAAAAATAATATTCTTGTGATACCAAAAAATTATGTGGGTTTTGGCAGTAAGGTAACCGTAAAAGGCAAGGGCCTTGTAACCATCCAAACATAATGGTTCTTATTTTCTTCCCTGCTACAAACAGCTCATTTGCGGATTGCCAGTCTTCTGCAGTATATCCTGTTAACCCATTCAGAAAGACAGCAAATTTGGGTGCCTGCTCAGGATTCTTAATATCTACATATATGTCTGTTACATAATTGGGTCCTTTACCTTGTAGTTGCTGGGCAGCGGCAAGGTTCATATAGGACTTGCTTTTATCGGTAAACGTATTGCTGCTTTTAAAAATACCTACGACTTTCATCAGCTTGATGACACCAATGGAAGAAATTACACTTACATTGTCGTACATCTTGAGGCTTAACTTGTTGGCAATACCAATTCCAATGATAATTCCATTAGCCGTATTTAATAATGTTTTTAATTCCCCGTCTACCATCGTTGACTGAATGTCAAACATGGCATCCCCTTCCATGATATTCATCCCCAAAGCATTTCCGTCAAGCTGTGATTTGCCATTGTTGTAAAACAGGTTTGCATTTACAAACAGGGCGGCAGAAGTGACTTCTTTTTGTTTTTTAATATCCTCCAGTAATTTAATAGGGTTGACAAGGTTTTTAGTGATGTTGGATATTTTCGGATTGATAATCACAGTAGTATTATTCAAGGAAGAATCTGTTCTTAAAGGTTTGCTCATCTCATCTTCTTTGTAAATCCGGATATGGGGGGTTGTTTTAAAAACTGCATTATCCTGATAACGGTTAGAACCCATAACAAGTGAGTTCATAAAGATGTACATGGCAATGCCGATGGTTACTCCTAATGCAGCTACAAGGGTTTGCCGTTTACGGG
>JABDEY010000084.1:0-7864 GCA_013286805.1 Bacteroidota bacterium
CATTTTATCTCCAGCTAAGCAAAATGAATAATTTCGTCACCTATATGAAAAGCGCCTCCTATTTACTTCATAATAAAACCCTGAGCAATATGCGGGATTTGATCCTCAGAAAAAGTAATTTTATTTTGCAGGATGATACAGGAGAACCCTTCAGCTTCCTGTTAAAGGACAACAAATGGGATCTGAAAATCTATGGCCAATATACCGCCCCTGTAAAAGACTTTCCTTATATGTACGAAGACAAGTTGTTGAGAAAAGCAGTTTCCGATAACCCTAAGAGACCCGATCTTCCATTTCACCTGGGTTATCACTGGGGCAACAAAAAAGACCTCCTGATACTCGCTTCCAAAAAGTAGTTATATTTGCTGGAGATAAAAAAATCCGAAAAATAACTGTATGAAAAAAATTTTTGTATTTAGCTTTACCCTTCTGCTCGCTTATTCCTGCGGCTCCCAGCACAACGATAAACAATCTGCTGCTAATGCAACTTCTAAAAAAGACTCTCTCAGAGCTGACAGCCTGGCTCATATACCAGTGCACAAGGCAATCAACCGTGAATTAAATGATATGGCTCGTTACATCGCCGGAATGGAGATTGCTCCCGGAAGTAAATTAGACCCCGCTCTTTTAAATAACGGCGACTGGAAGAGCTATTCAAAATCCCTGAACGCTGAATGGGCTAAACTTGACAGCGTGCACCTGAAAGTCATGAAACGCTGGGTTAATCAGGAATTGACCATGCTCAATACAAAAGCACTTTTTTACCCTTTTGCCGGAGCAGATATGCTGAATGCATACACCTTATTTCCAAACGCGAAAAACTATTATATGGTGGGACTTGAGCCCGTAGGCACACCACCCGACTTTACCAAAATAAATAAAGCCAAAGACCTGCAGCATTATTTCAGCACCGTTCATCAGTCCCTGTCTTCCATCATCAATTTCAGTTTCTTCCGGACCAAATCAATGGCAGTTGAATTTCATCAATCGGATGTGAATGGAACCCTCCACGTACTTTTACTTTTCCTTGAACGCACCGGCAACAGTATTATTGACATACAACCCGTTGCAGTAAATGAAAAAGGAGAACTGACCAAATATGCATCTTTCGCAGAAGCAAAAAAAGATACCTTGAAAAACAAAGGAGCAGAGATTGACTTTGTAAGTGCAGACAGTACCGAACATTCGGTCATCTATTTCTCCATCAATCTGTCCAATGAAGCATTTCCAAAAAATGCAGGTTTCAAAACCTTCATTAAAAATCAGGGCGCGGATGTTACCTATATCAAATCTGCATCCTACCTGATGCACAAAGCTTATTTTTCCGATGTTCGCTCCACGATCCTAAACAACAGCAGGGCTATATTACAGGACGATTCAGGCATTCCCTGGAAGCTGTTCAACGACGGTTCCCGCAACATTACGCTTTACGGAGCCTATACTGGAACAATTGACATCTTTCCAAGAGACTTTCAGAAGGACCTGGATGATGCCTACAAGAAGGAACCATCCAAATCAAAAGTCAAAGATCTTCCTTTCGGCATTGGTTATAAATACATCAAGGGAACATCGAACCTGATGCTAAGTGTTAAAAAATAATTAGAAAGTCAGAAAGTTAGAAAAATCAAACTTTAAAGTAATAAACTAACAAAACTCCTCAAACGCCGCCTTCAGGTTATCGGCGATCATCTGTGCAGAACGACCTTCAATATGATGGCGTTCAACAAAATGAACCAACTTACCATCCTTAAATAAGGCAATCGAGGGAGAAGACGGAGGGAAAGGCGCGAAATGCTTACGTGCCTCATTGACTGCCTCCGTATCAAAGCCTGCAAAAACAGTAGTTAAACGGCCAGGTTTTTTTCCGGTACCAATTGCCAGTTTTACCCCCGGGCGGGCAGCACCTGCGGCGCATCCGCAAACAGAGTTAACAACCATCAATACAGTACCTGAACTTTTCGCAGCAGAATCAACAGCTTCAGGTGTAGTTAAATCTTCAAATCCGGCAGAAATCAATTCAGATTTCATTGGCCTTACAAGTGTTTCAGGATACATGATTTTTGTTTTTATAGAATAAATGAACTTATTATAATTGCAGAAGGATGAACAAAGTTAAGAAAAAAAATAAGAAATAGATTTACTTCAGAATAGGCCTGGCAAATGGCCTGCAAACAATTTTACCTCAATATCTTCCGGACGAAAGCCACCGTAAAATAACTCATCAGAAACACACCCGTAAAGCCTTCAAAGGAGGCCACAGCTTTCAGAAAACCATCCGGAAAATAATCACCGTAGCCGATTGTAAAAAAGGTAATGAAACTATAATAAATATCGTTTGAAAACGCATGCACATGACTGAGTTCGTTCGGCAAAGTGGTAGCGACCATGCCAAAGGACGGAAACCATTCGGTGGCCCCGTAATAAATCAGGCTGAACAGGATAACAGTTACAAATACATTTGCCAATACCCGGGTAGGGGCGGTAGCATAACGCCCGATATAATCAAAAACATATTTCTGGAAGTAATAGACAGGATAGGCAATGAAAGCATTTTTCTTCCCGGCAGCCAGCGATGCCTGCAAATTGGCTTTCGCCTCACAACGTTTGAATTCAAGGTAGGCCGCATCCTCATCCTCGTATTGCCCGTTATTTCTGAAATTTTCTTTCAGGATGCGGAACTGTTCACCTTTTTGAAAAAGGGAAGTGTCTTTCTGATTGTAAATAAGACCAAAAACCTGATTTGATCGCCAGTCAATAAAAATCCTTCCAAGAATCCGGACGTCTGTTAATTTAAGGGCCTGAATAACTACCTTTTCATTTTCCGGAATCACATCCACAATATCCCTGATAATGGTATTGCTCAGATCAGCCAACTGGCATTGAGCGAGACGCAGATCAAAATAGCAATTGAGCGGGCAACCCCTGAACGATATATGATCAACCCTGCAATTTTTAAAACTGACAGAACCGCTGCCGAAGTCGGTTTGGTCAAACATAGCTTCCCCCTGCGCAAAATCAGCCTGTTCAAATGATTTGTGGCCTTTCCCGAACTCTGAATTCCGGAAGCTGACCTTTCCGTCACCGAATTCCACTCCGTCAAACGAAACATCCCCATCGTTAAAATTAATTCGTTTAAAATCAATCCGGCCGCCGCCGAACTCCACATTCTTAAAATCCTTCTTGCCTCTTCCAAAACTGGCATGTTCAAAGCTGATATCGCCTTTGGCAAATCTGGAGAATTTGAAATCGATCATCCCGTCACCAAACCATGTATTTTTAAAATCCACGTCGCCATTTCCGAAATCAACATCTACAAAATTCAGGTTGCCGGTTCCAAAATTGGTATTATTAAAGCTCACAAGGCCTGTGCCAAATTTCACGGATTTAAAGGTGGTGCTTCCGCTGCCAAACTTAACTCTTTTGAAACTGGCCTCCCCGTCTCTGAAACTGCAATTGGAAAAATTAATATTCCCGTTTCCAAAAACAGAAGAGTCAAAAAGTGATTTGGCTCCTTCAAATTCCCCATAGCTGAAATCGGTACAGATCTCACAGTCGAAAAATGTTTTCTTGGCAGTAAAATCCTTCAGCTTCACGATTACATGATCGTCCAGACCTTTGCTGGTGCGGTAATCAGAAAGTGAAAAATCCTTTACATAGGCGTACCTCAGATTGATTTTCTCTCCTTTGTCTATTAGTGCATAAATTTCTTCCGGACGGACAACCCCATACTTCAGAATACAGACTTTTTTATTGTCTTCATCAAAGAAACTGATCACAGCTGTCTGAAGGCTCCCTCGTATGGGGATATCCTGAATAAGCACTGAGTAGCGCAATAAATACTTTTCATGCAACTGGCCTTCTAACATAAACTATCGCACAAGCGTAATATGTCCAAGATAACTGTGTTTTTTATTAAACACGTCTGTAATGTCAATCAGGTAACTGTAAACATCCTGCTGAGCCATATTGGTACCTCCGTTTGCTCTGCCATCCCAGCCCATGTTAATATCCTGGGATTCAAATATCATATTTCCCCAACGGTCAAACACCAGTAATTTATAATCTACAATGCCGATACCCTTGCCGGTAAAGAAATCATTTACCCCATCCCCATTTGGAGTAAAAGCATTAGGTACAAAAAAAGTAAAATCGGGTCCCACCTCTATGCAGTGCTGCACCGTATCTTTACATTGGTGAATCGTCGAAACAGTCAGTAACCCGCAATAGATTCCTTCATTCGCATAGTGATGTATTGGGTTTTGAATGGTATCTGTTTGTGTGGTGTCTCCAAAGGCCCACAGCCAATTAGTGACTCCTCCGGTAGACTTGTCATAAAAACTAACTACAGGGTTCAGTATGGTCACATGACTGGCAGGATCAGTTGTAAATGCAGCTTTAGGGTCAGACCAGACGGAGATCATTTGCTGAATGCTGTCAGTACTGGCACATCCGGCAGAACTTGTAACATGTAATTTGGCATTATACACACCTGTGCCAAAACAAACTTTCGTACTCTGGGATGTAGCTGTGCTGCCATTGCTGAAGGTCCATTCCCAGGTTGAAATCCCCCCCGATTGTATCGTACTTTTATCAAGGAAGTTCACACAAAGCAACGGGCATCCATTGGTAGTATCAGCAACAAAATTGACAACAGGAAGCGGATTCACTGTAACCGTTTGCAACGGAGAAGGACACCCATTGGCATCTGTCGCGGAAACAGTATAGGTGCCAGGAGTCAAAGCAGCTATGGAAACCGTGGGCCCGGCCAGATTGCCAGGATTCCAGCTGATGGTATAAGCAGGGGTTCCCCCTCCCGGACTGGCTGTTAATGAACCGGATTGCCCGGCACAAACAGCAGCAGGTGTAATTGCAGGTAAGGTAACCGCTGTCGGTTCAGTAATTACAACACTCGCCTTAGAGGTGCAGTTTTTTGCATCGGTTATGGTGACGACATAATTTCCCGCACAAAGTGAAGTCGCTGTGACAGCATTGCTCGCATTGTTCCAATTATAAACATAGGGCCCAGTACCTCCGTTTGCCTGGGAAGTCGCGCTGCTTGTACAATTTCCAAAACAAGGGATAGGCGTCGCGTTCAAAATAACGGCCTGAACCCCTGGAATATTCAGTACAGACACGGTATCCGTCCGGGTACAGGCATTTGCATCCGTTACCGTGACTTTATAGATACCAGGTGAAATGTTCAGGACTGTCTGTGAAACGGCTCCATTACTCCAGTTGTAAGTATATCCTCCGGTTCCTCCGCTTGTAGTAAGAACAGAAGCACTGCCATTACTTTGAAAGCAATCTGCGGGGTTGCTGCCAAGCGTTTCAGCAAGTGCAAAAGGCTCTGGAACCACAACGGAAGTATCGTGCTGGCAACCATTTACATCCGTAATTGTAACGGATGGATTGCCGGCGCAAAGGTTATTGATACTCAGATTAGTACCTCCCGTACTCCAAAGCGCCGCAATAAGTCCCGTGCCACCCGAAGGAATAACAACGGCCTGCCCGTCACAATGTCCAAAACATTTAGTACTTAGCCCTGTAGCAGTCAAAGTGAGTTTAACCGGCTGGGTAATTAAAACAGAACCTGTTGCGGTACATCCTTTTGCATCCGTCACCGTCACCGAATAAGCAGCTGCGGCAAGCGCTGAAACAGAAGCGGCTGTTGATCCCGAGCTCCACAGGTAGGAATAGACACCTGTACCTCCGGTAGCGCTGACTGCTGCCGTCCCGCTTGCATCTCCAAAGCAGTTAAGATTTTTGCTGCTGGGTATTGGAACCACCGCTGAAGGTGTCGAAATAGTCATGGTAGTCAGACTTGTGCAGCCATTGGCATCTGTAACCGTTACGCCATAAGCCCCCCCAGCCAGACCATTCAGGGTCTGAGCACTGCCACCGGAACTCCAGTTATAGGAATAAGCACCTGTCCCCCCTGTTACCGAAACACCCACACTCCCGTTGATGAGTCCGCAGGTGCCGTCAATGCTATCAGGAACAAGTGCCATCGCCGGAGGTTCCGTAAGGGTCACCGACGTAGTGCTCTGACAACCCGATGCATCTGTAATCGTTACCGTATATGGATTTGCAATTAAACCAGTCAATTGATTGGTGGTGGAACTACCCGATGAGGAAGCGCCCGTACTCCAGTTATAAGTATAATTGGGAGTTCCTCCGGCTGCATTCACACTGACGACCCCATTTGCTTCACCATGACAGCTTATATTTACCGGAAGCCCCATAGTAGCAATAGTTCCGCCTGCACCAGTTACAGTTGTCCCCGCAGTCGCCGTACAACCATTGGCATCCGTAACGGTCACCACATAGGCCTGAGCAATCAAACCATTCACCGTCTGGGTACTGCCCCCACTGCTCCAGCTATACGTATATGCACCCGTTCCACCGCTTGCATTTACACTTGCAGCACCATTTGGCAATCCGCATGTCTCCGGTACCATGCCACTTACAGGACTTATCACAGAAGGCGCAGTGAGTGTAACATGGGTCGCACTCGTGCAACCCGAGTTATCCGTAATTGTTACTGTATAAATCCCGGAGCCAATACCACTTAGCTGAGAAGTTACCGCCGTAGTGACAGTAGATGCGCCGGTACTCCAGCTATACGTATACGGCGGAGAACCATTGGTGGCAGTCACATTGGCAACACCATCCTTTCCCGCATTACAGGATACATTAACAGGAGCCGCCATGGCAGCCATAATAGGGTTGACAGAAGAAGCGGTAGCGGTAAATACAATAGGTTGAGGTTGGGGACATGCACCGGTGGTCTGGACTTGTACTGTATAAGTACCTATTGTAGAGGTAGTGACACAGGCAGTGGTGGCACCGTTTACCCCGCTGGCAGCAGGTGCTATCCAGCTATACCCGGCAAGGCCTGCAGGGCCGCAGAGTTGAAACTGGGTACTCCCGCAGGCTAAATTTGCCTGCGTAATCTCCAGTGGATGGCAGGAGCAATCAATATAAGAATAGGCGAAATCATATTGAGGTCCGCACCACATGTCTGTAATCCGTAAGGTGACATTTGATCCAGAATAGGCAGAAAGATCAACAGTATAATTTGTCCATGGAAAATACAAAACGTCACACCCACATGCTCCTGATCCACATGGCGACAATGGAGGAGTATCCCCAATGGAAACACCCGCGCTTGACAATCCGGATGTTGAAGCCAGAGCATAAACTTTGTCTACTGTGCAGGCAATTTGAACGCCGCTGGGATCAAGGACTTCTATAAGAACTGATGCGGCATTAGTGATGTCATGAGAAGTGAAATCCAGCAAAACAAAAGCAAAATTCACAGTTAATAAGGCATTCGCCGGAGTTACTGCAAACACTTGGGAGGCAACGGAAGTTGTATAGTTGCAATCATTGCCTAACCTAAGGGAATAACTACCACCCGGAAATACCTTAGGAAATCCTCCATAAACATCATTGCCCATCGCAGTGGTAGTAATAAGCGTATTACCGGTAGTTGTCCAGCCACTGGTGGTACCCGTTTCAAAATCAAGATTAGTACATGCTGCCTGTACAGTAGCATTAGCTTCCTTTTGCCTGAAAAGTTTCAATTGTGCATCATCATCCTTTTTATACTGCACCAATTGATCAAGCACGGCAGGACTCGCGCCCTTTGCATGACCCTGAGATAATTCCTGACGATAAGCCGCATAGTCCGTCTGACAAAACAAATTGTTCATGCATAAAATGCACAAACAAAACAACAACAAAGAATAACCGTAAATCTTCCTCATCCTATCCTACCAATTTAAGACATAAATCCGGCTTTTCAAACAATCAGGTAAAAAAAAAGTACATATCTTGCAAAAAATACCATCAAAAAAAACTA
>JABDEY010000084.1:7874-8710 GCA_013286805.1 Bacteroidota bacterium
GAATGAAAAAGACAATCCTTTCTTCCCTTTTAGCAATAACCACCTGCGGTTTTGCCCAGAACAGCACAACAAAACTCATAGAAAAAGTGGAGAAAAAAGGCAAGGAACTTGTCATACCATTTGAAAAATACCAACTCGAAAACGGCCTGACCGTCATCCTCAGTGAAGATCATTCTGATCCTGTTGTACATGTGGATATTACCTACCATGTAGGCTCTGACAGGGAACAGGTAGGCCGCTCCGGTTTTGCTCATTTTTTTGAACACATGATGTTCCAGGGCTCCGACCATGTGGGCGACAACGGGCATTTTAAAATAGTCACGGAAGCCGGAGGTACTTTGAACGGCAGTACTACTACCGACCGAACCAATTATTTTGAAACCCTGCCATCCAATCAGTTGGAAACAGCACTTTGGCTGGAGGCGGACCGCATGGGATTTCTGATGGATGCTGTTACCCAGCCAAAATTTGAAATACAGCGTTCCACAGTAAAAAACGAACGGGGGCAGAATTATGACAACCGGCCTTATGGCCTGGTCGGGGAAAAAATCGGAGAAGCCATGTATCCGGTAGGCCATCCTTATTCCTGGACAACAATAGGCTACATAGAAGACCTCAACCGGGTGGATGTAAATGACCTGAAGAAATTTTTCATGCGCTGGTATGGTCCTAACAACGCAGTACTCACAATTGCAGGAGATATAAAAACCGGAGAAGCGCTTAAAATGGTTGAAAAATATTTTGGCACAATACCCAGAGGACCTGAAGTAAAACCAATTGCCAAGCAACATGCAAAACTCGAAGCCGACCGGTACATTTCCTATGAAGACAAAGTA
>JABDEY010000085.1 GCA_013286805.1 Bacteroidota bacterium
CCGAAGACTATATGGGCGCGATGATTGACAAGCATAAACGCCTTGATTCTATTCCGGCTCCCCGATTGCTGTTTGTCGGTGGGTCCAACCTTGCTTTTGGCCTCAATTCAAAACTGATACAGGAAGAACTGCATCTTCCAGTGGTCAATATGGGTCTTCACGGAGGATTAGGCCTGGAGTTTATTCTATCAGAAATCAAACCTGCTATCCGAAAGAATGATGTCGTGGTGCTTTCAATCGAATACTTTCTTAATCAGGATGGTGATGTCCGCTTGCATGAACATGTCTTCGATGTCTTCCCCCCATCCAGAAATTTTATTCATTCCTCTTTATTCAAAAAAACAAAAACTGATTTTAGCTTATTCAAAGAAAATATGCTATCTGATGTTGAACAAGTATCACAAACAATCATTTATGGGTTTTCCAAAGCCAGGCCGGTGGTCATTCCTGCTGATAGTTTTGTGTACAGAAGGAATGTTTTTTCATCCTATGGTGATGTGGTAGGGCATTTTACAAAAAAAGGGGATCGTTTATGGCTAGGGGAAAAAATTCCCGAAATCAGCTACAAAGAAGAGCTCCTACTGCTGAATTCGTTTGTTGAATATGCAGATTCACAGGGTGCCCGGGTTTATTTTAGCTTCCCCCAACTTCCCGAGTCTGTTTTCAGGCAAAACTACCGCACACTGGTCTCCTTTCGTGACCTGATAACAAAAAACGTTCCCTGCAAAACATTAAATACAATTGACTCCTTCGTTTTGCCGGATAGCTGCTTTTTCAATTCCATTTATCACCTGAATAAGGAAGGAATAACAATCAGAACCCAAAAAATGATTGCCCTGCTTAAGACAAAAATCATTCTTTTTTGAGTAAATTCACATCTTACATTTAATCAGATGGATCCCGTCTTGGAAATTGATTTAGTTCAGGAGAAGAAAGAAATTCTTAAAAGGTACCGCGACCTGTTGAAGGCCTGCCGGCGTCGACTGGAAAAAGGCGACAAGCTGCAGATTCGCAAAGCTTTTGAATTAGCGGCTGAAGCGCACAAGGAAACGCGGAGAAAATCTGGCGAGCCTTATATCTATCACCCGCTGGCAGTTGCCCGGATTTGCACGGAAGAGCTTGGCCTGGGTACTACGTCCATTGTCTGTGCCTTGCTGCATGATGTTGTAGAGGACACTGACATTACCCTCGATGAAATAAAAGGTATGTTTGGTGAACGGGTTGCCAAAATCATTGACGGGCTGACCAAGATTGCAGGTGTATTCGATCAGACTTCCTCTCTCCAGGCGGAGAATTTCAGAAAAATGCTGCTTACCCTTTCGGATGATGTAAGGGTGATTCTTATAAAACTGGCAGACCGCCTGCACAATATGCGTACGCTGGAATCTATGAAGCGTGAGAAACAGTTAAAAATTGCTTCTGAAACACTTTATTTATATGCTCCATTAGCGCATCGTCTGGGCTTAAATGCGGTTAAAACTGAACTGGAGGATCTGGGATTAAAATATACTGAGCCGGAATTATTTCAAACTATTACCCAGAAATTAGCTGAATCGGAACCTGAACGGAAGAAGTTTATCAGCCAGTTTATTGAACCTATACAGGAGATTCTGGATGAACAAGGATTCAAGTCACGTGTCTTTGGACGTCCTAAGTCCATCTATTCGATCTGGAACAAGATGAAAAGCAAGGGTATTCAGTTTGAGGATATCTACGACTTGTTTGCTATTCGGATCATTATTGATTCCGAAATCGACACGGAGAAAACAGATTGCTGGAAAATATATTCTATTATTACTGACTTTTATCACCCCAGTCCTGACCGTCTTCGTGACTGGATTTCCATGCCAAAGGCAAACGGTTATGAGTCGCTGCATACAACTGTTATGGGACCTGACGGAAAATGGGTAGAAGTGCAGATTCGCAGCGAACGTATGGACGAGATTGCGGAGAAGGGGTATGCCGCACACTGGAAATACAAAGGCTCTTCTGCCGAAAATCAATTGGACGAATGGATTAAAAAAATCCGCGAGTTGCTGGAAAGCCCGGAAGAGAATGCTATGGACTTCATTGACGATTTCAAGCTGAATCTTTTTGCCGAAGAACTCTTTGCTTTTACTCCTAAGGGTGAGATGAAAACCTTGCCAATCAATTCAACTGCCCTTGACTTCGCTTTTGATATTCATACCAAAGTGGGTGAACAGTGTATTGGGGCCAAGGTTAATCATAAACTGGTTCCTTTAAGTTATAAGTTAAAAAGTGGAGATCAGGTGGAGGTGGTTACTTCCAGCAAACAAACGCCTAAGGAAGACTGGCTGAACTATGTAGTGACAGCACGCGCCAAATCCAAAATTAAAAATGCCCTGAAGGAAGAGAAACGCAGGGAATCTGAAATGGGTAAGGAAATTCTGGAGCGTAAACTACAGCACCTGAAGGTTGAACTTAATAATCAAACGACCAACGAACTTGTTAACTTTTATAAGCTACCCAGCAGCCTGGAACTATTTTACCGCGTTTCCAAGGCGACTGTAGACCTTAGGCTGCTGAAGGAATATTCCGAGAACAGGGCAAAGTATTCTGGCAAGGGACAACATCGCCCCGATAGTTCTTCGCTGGAAGAACTGGTTACGATTGCCCGTGGGAAAAGTGATATGCTGGTTCTGGGAGAGAATCTTCAGAAAATAGATTACCACATGTCTCCCTGCTGCAACCCTATTCCAGGTGATGATGTATTTGGTTTCATAACGGTTGGCGAGGGCATCAAGATTCACCGCACGAATTGCCCCAATGCCATTCAGCTGATGTCTAACTATGCATACCGGATCGTGAAGGCTAAATGGACTAATCAGGAAATGATCTCTTTTCTGGCAGGTATTAAAATCATTGGCTTTGACGAAGTTGGTATCGTAAACAACATTACCAAAATCATTTCCAATGACATGAATGTGAACATGCGTTCCATTAGTTTCGACAGCAACGATGGTACTTTTGAAGGAACCATTATGGTGTTTGTGCAGGACACCACTCACCTGACGGAACTGACGGAAAACTTAAAGAAGGTACCTGGGGTTCTGAATATTTACAGAATAGATTCGAATGAATAAGTTTTTTATCTTTATTAACCATGAAGCGCCCGGAAGCTAAAGATACAGTCAGACAACTATTTACCGGATTTCTGGAGCAAAATAGCCACCGCAAAACACCTGCACGCTTTGCTATTTTAAATGAAATCTACTCCCTCGACGGACATTTCGATATTGAGTCTTTGTTTGTGCTTATGAAGCGGAAAAAGCATAAGGTAAGCCGGGCTACGCTGTATAATACGATTGAACTGTTACTGGACTGTAACCTGGTTACGAGACATCAGTTCAGTAAAAACAATGCACAATTTGAAAAGTCATTTGAATATAAACAGCATGACCATCTTATTTGTGAAGATTGTGCCGGGGTTTTTGAGTTTTGTGATCCACGCATTCATCAGATTCAAAAAATGACTGGTACGCTTTTAAATTTTAACATTACCCATCACGCACTTACCTTTTATGGTAAGTGCAGCAAAATTGCCGGTGGCAAATCATGTGAACATTTAGTCAAAAAAAAGCCCGTTAAAAAAATGTTACAAATAGCTGCTACATGAACTTTGAATACTCTTCTGATAAAATTGGCGATATTAGTTTGTTCCTGTGCAAAGGCGATTTGATTGAGAAAGGTCAGGCACTTCAAATGTTGTACGAGATAGACCGGTTTATCGAAAAGAAAGAAATACGTTTTGTCCTGAACCTCACCGATCTCAAGTATATGAATAGTACGGGCCTTAATATTCTGATCAATGTACTGACTAAATCCCGCAAAGCAGGGGGTGATGTGGCCATTTTCGGACTTTCTCCCAAGGTGAAGGAATTGCTTGTGATAACCAAATTAGACCACATTTTCAATATTGCCGACTCGCTGGAGGAAGCAGTGAAAAAATTAAAGAATGATTAAAAAAGCGGATGTTTTGCTGGGCCTGCAGTGGGGCGATGAGGGCAAGGGAAAAATTGTGGATGTACTGACTCCGCAATATGATATTATCGGACGTTTTCAGGGAGGACCCAATGCGGGGCATACACTTGAATTCAATGGCATCAAGCATGTATTGCACACCATTCCTTCCGGTATATTTCATGAAAAATCGATTAACATTATTGGAAATGGTGTTGTAATTGACCCGGTCATTTTTCAAAGGGAAATTGCTGCATTAACAAATCTGGGTGTTGATGTAAGCAAAAGACTCCTCCTGTCGAAACGAGCGCACCTTATCCTACCTACCCATCGTTTAATTGATGCGGCCTCTGAAGCCGCAAAAGGAAAAGGAAAAATTGGTTCGACACTTAAAGGCATTGGGCCTACTTATATGGACAAAACCGGACGCAATGGCCTGCGTGTAGGTGATATTTCTATGCCCGACTTTAAAGAAAAGTACTACGCACTTGTTGAAAAACATGCAGAAATACTGAAACACTATCATTTCAAGTATCAGCTGGATGAATTGGAACCTGCCTGGATGGAGGGGATAGAAGTTTTAAAAACAATACAGCACATTGAAAGTGAACATTACATGAATCAGGCTTTGCTTGGCGGAAAATCTGTTTTGGCGGAAGGCGCCCAAGGCTCTATGCTTGATATTGATTTCGGCTCCTACCCATTTGTTACTTCTTCCAGCACTATCTGTGCAGGTGCCTGTACTGGCCTGGGGATTGCGCCTAACAGAATAGGTGAGGTTCTGGGAATTTTCAAGGCTTATTGCACCCGTGTCGGAAGCGGGCCTTTCCCGACTGAATTATCAGATGCCACCGGCGAACTAATCCGAAAGACAGGAAATGAATTCGGATCCACTACCGGCCGACCGAGGCGTTGCGGATGGCTTGACCTGCCTGCCCTTAAGTTTGCCGTGACCATTAACGGTGTGACCCAGTTATTGATGATGAAGGCAGATGTACTGAGTATTTTCCAGACCCTGCAAATCTGCACACATTATAAATACGATGGCAAGGTTATTGATTACCTGCCCTACGATATTTCACCTGAACACCTCGAGCCTGTTTACAGAAATATACAGGGTTGGAACAAGGACCTCACAGGGCTTACCCAAGCCGGACAATTACCGGACGCATTGAACCGGTATATTGAATTTATCGAAAACGAAGTCCATGTCCCTATCACGATTGTTTCAGTTGGCCCCGATCGTACCCAAACGATCATCAGGAATAATGTGCTGGCGTAAATTTTTCCTTAGCCTTGTTCTTGCTGCAAGTGGAGCATCGTTTGCGCAAACCAAAACAATAGAGTTATTGCATGCCAATTCCCTGGAGTTCATACAGAAATCAAATATTAAAGCGAAACGCCTTCTGGGAAATGTTTCTTTCCGGGATGGCAGTACGACCATGTATTGTGACAGTGCTCATCTTTATGACAATAACGCTATTGATGCATACGGCCATGTGCACATTGTAAAGCCGGATTCCATAAATGCTTTTGGGGAGCTTTTGCATTATGACGGAAATACCAAAATGGCCGAACTGAATAAAAATGTAAGGCTGATAGATAAAGAGATGACGATTACTACCAATACGCTGTTTTTCAATACTAAAAATAATCTTGCTAACTATATCGGGGGAGGAATAATTGTCAGCAAAGATAATACCCTGACCAGCGAAAAGGGTTATTACTTTACACATACCAAGGAGGTAGCTTTCAAAAAAAATGTTGTACTTGTCAACCCGAGCTATACAATGAACAGCGACACCCTGGTTTACAACACAAAAACAAAAATTACTCACTTTCTCGGACCTACTTCTATTACCAGCAAACAGGATTTCATCTATTGTGAACATGGTTTTTACAATACGGTTACGGACTTCGCACAATTTTATCAGAATGCCTATATCATCACAAAAAAGCAAAAATTAAAAGGAGATAGTTTATTCTATGATAAGAAGAAACGTACTGGAAAGGGATACAGTAATGTTTCGATTACGGATACCAGCCAGAACATAATTATTACCGGGGACTATTGTTATACCAGTGAACTGAACAACCTCGCACTCGTTACCGGACACGCAGTGCTTATGCAGATCAATAAGAAGGACACCCTGTTCATGCATGCGGATACCTTACGGGCTGAAAATGAAAGTAAGGAGGAAAATACCAGAAGGCTGGAAACCGGAAAGCTGCTGATCGCCAAGGCTCCTAAATCAACACGTAAATCACTTTTAGCCAAGCTTGAGTTTCAGAAAGATTCTGTTTACAAAGAGCTTAAGGCTTTTCATAAGGTGAAGTTTTACAAATCCGATATGCAGGGCAAATGTGATTCGCTTGTTTATTCCTACCGGGACTCCACCATGAATTTATTTCACGATCCTGTTTTATGGTCTCAAAAAAATCAGCTTACGGCAGAACATATCGAAATAGTGACCAACAAAGGCGATCTTCAGCGAATGGAATTGACAAATTCAGCTTTTATCATTTCCCAGGATGACACCTCCCGCTTCAACCAAATCAAAGGAAAGGCCATGCACGGGTATTTTGCAAATAATGTACTCTTTAAGATCCGTGTGGATGGAAACGGGCAGAGCATTTATTACGGCAGAGAGAAAAAAAAATACATTGGTGTCAATAAGGTAGACTGCTCAGATATGCTGATCTACCTGAAAGAAAATACGATAAACAAAATTACATTTATGACTAAGCCTGACGCAACCATGTATCCGATTAAAGAACTTTCACCGGATGAATTAAAGCTGAAGGATTTTACCTGGAGAATTGCGCAAAGGCCGAATTCTCGGAAGGAAATTTTTTAACGCCATTGTTGGTTTAAAATGACAGAGTTTGAGTAAAATTGTTGTGCTTACTTCCCGGTTTCCTTATCCCCTCGAAAAAGGGGATAAGCTCCGGATTTATAACCAGATCCGGGAACTGAGTAAAAAACATGAGATTACCCTGATCTCTACCAGTCTCTCTGATGTTACCGGGATGCAACTGAAAGAACTGCGCAAGTACTGCAAATACATTCATGTTTTCAGGCTTGGGATTTTAAATCAATGCATTAATCTTTTCAGGTGCTTATTTAACGGCTTGCCCTTTGAAGTGGGTCTGTTTTATAAGCCTTCCCTAAAAAAACATATTCATCAGCTGATTACTGCTGCCCGCCCTGCTGCTATCTATTGCCACATGATCCGAATGTCAGAATATGTAAAGGAAATGAAGGGTATTCCAAAAACACTGGACTATATGGATGTGTTTTCCACAGGTATGAAGCGCAGAGCCGAGCACTCGGGATTTGGCATGAAAACAGCTGCACTGTGGGAATACCAACGACTCTTAAAATACGAACGGGATGTTTTTAATTGCTTTGACAACAAACTGATTATTTCAGAACAGGATAAGTTCCTCATCCCACATCCGGACAGGAGCCAGATACATGTCATTCAAAATGGGGTTGATACGGAGATCTTCTATCCGGGTGACACTGAAAAGAAATTTGACCTGTTGTTTACAGGTAACATGGGATACCCGCCAAACATCGAATCAGCGATCTATGCTGCGACTGTTATTCTGCCTGAGGTACATAAAAACAATCCCGACGCAACGCTTTTGATCGCAGGCGTTCATCCGGGATCCGCCATACGCGGGTTAGCATCCGCCAGGGTTCATGTCATAGCGGACTTCCAGCATATTCGTGACGCATTCGCCATGTGCCGGATTAACCTTGCTCCTATGCTCATTAGTATAGGCCTGCAAAACAAAATTCTGCAGGCTATGGCCATGAAAATTCCAACTATCTGTTCGGCTTTGGCGAACAATGCAGTGAAGGCAGTGGTCGGGGAAAGTATTCTGGAAGCAAATACAGCCAGGGAATATGCCGAACAAATAAATGAACTTTTAAACGACCAAAACAAGGCCGACCGTATTGCTGAAAATGCCTATGTTTTTGTACTTGAAAATTATAACTGGGCGAAACAGAATGAGAAGCTGGAGCAACTATTATTTCTGCACAGCATGCCGGTGACTGCTTCTCCTGAACTCTGAACAGATAATTCCTGCTGCCACTGCTGCATTTAAAGATTCTACTTCTCCCCCTCCCATCGTGATGTGACTGAAATGCGGAATGCTGATTCTGTCTGTAAGGTATTTTTGAATTGTGCCGGAGATGCCTTTGCTTTCATTACCAATTATTATCAGGCCCTTTGTACTCAGCTTTTGTGTATAAAGCATTGCACCTTCCAACAGAGCACCATATATTTTAAAAGGATCTGCTTCTCCGCCAGAGCTGACTTCTCCTCTGCCGGCAATAGCTCTGCACGAATTCAAAAAATCCGGCAGGTCAACAGCATGGATTTTCACCCTTGCGATGGAGCCCATACTTGCCTGCACAACTTTGGAATTATAACAATCCACCGTATTCAATGAACATATTATATTGTCAATTCCAAACCAATCTGCTATACGGATGAGGGTGCCCATATTTCCGGGATCCTGAATATCTTCCAGTACAAGTGTGAGTTTATCTTTCAGGTCTGCCAG
>JABDEY010000086.1 GCA_013286805.1 Bacteroidota bacterium
TGAATGTATGGTCGTATGCAGACGAGGCATTTATTGGGACAAGATTGATGAATCAAACGGCTACGTTTTGTTCCTATCCACGAGTTAGTCAATTAGGAACATCAACAGAACAAACAAAATCTGATACCATTTTAGGTGGATTAATATACAAAAAACTATATTCTTCCCAACGATTTTATGGGCCTTCTACCTGTTTGTTTGGCTGGGTCAGAGAGGACACTGCAAAAAGAATAGTTTATTTCCGTGACTTAGACTCCATCGTCAGTGTATTGTATAACTTTTCAATGAAGGTGGGGGACACAATAAAAATTAATATTTTTAAAACTGGATATTTCCAAACTGGGATTTATGTTTTGGACTCTGTCGGAACTATAACTGAGGAGGAATGCCTGGCAGCTCATGATAAACCAATGGAAAAGCCCAAATTCCTTAGTGGTCTGAAGGTAGCATAGCCTAAATGCCAGCAGTAGCCAGATAGCATCTGGATTCTATCATCACAGAGTTATTAACAACCCCAATTACCCCCAAATGTTGCTGAAACGCCCGCTGTCATTGATTTTTTCCATAACGTCCCCCAAAACGTCCCCCAATCAAAATAAAAAAGCCTGTAAGTGTTTATTTTACAGGCTTTTGAGGTACTTTACTTGGTGATCCCGCTGGGACTCGAACCCAGGACCCTTACATTAAAAGTGTAATGCTCTACCAACTGAGCTACGGAATCGATCCTTCCTTTTTATTAGGAGGCTGCAAATATAGGAGCATTATTGGTTTCATCAAAACTAATTTTCGTAGATTTTTAACTGACAATTTGTTATACTTGTACTTGTATGGATTATACAGGTGCTTTGGAAATTATACCCAGACAGGGGGTCTGCAAGTTGCGTTTTGGCGCAACAATGATGGATGCACAGCGTTATTTTGGTAAACCCGAGTCTGTTGAACACATTGATGATATTGAAGAATACAAGAGCATTGTATGGCATTACTGGCAAAAGGGATTTTCTTTGTTTTTCGATGATGCCCAGCAAAATACCTTTAGTTGTGTTGAATTAGATGACAGCAGAACCATTTTATGGAACCAGGAACTGTTTAAGCTGGGGGAAAAAGAGATTATCAAACTGTTTAAGGAACGTGGCTTTATCGCCATTGACACGGAGGAGCACGAATGGGGTGAAAAGCGCGTCTCATTTGACGATGCGATGGTTGATCTCTACTTCGAAGGGGAAGTACTCACTTCTGTAAATTGCTGCATTCCGAATGAAATCGAAAATGTATTATTATTACCTAATTAATTGAATCATGAGAATCGTATTATTGGGTTTTATGGGCTGTGGCAAGACCACCATTGGTGCTGCTCTGGCGAAAAAGCTTGGATTAGAATTTGCTGACCTGGATAAAGTGATTGAACTGGCTGCTGGTTCTCCTGTTTCTGATATTTTTAAAAACAAGGGAGAAGATCAGTTCAGGAAGCTGGAGCAGGAGGCTTTGAAAATACAGGTGAAAAAGGATAATTGCGTGATTGCAGTTGGGGGAGGAGCACCCTGTTTCTTCAACAATATGGATATTATCAATAAAAACTCAGTTTCTGTTTATCTGAAGATGAGTGTGGATTCTTTATTTGGTCGTTTGGTAAAAGAGCGCACCCATCGCCCTTTGATTAGTGAGTTTAATCAAAAGGAGTTGAAAAAATTCATTTCAGATTGTTTAATGACCAGAGAACCCTTTTACAATAAGGCTCAATTCAAAGTCAAGGCCAAGGATATTCAAATTGAAACGCTTGCTGATTTTCTGAAGCAGGAGAGCCTGGAGCTGGTTTAAATAATACCTGCTGAGTTTTAAGCTATTGTAAATAAACCGCTTCCTTGCCTTTTTCAGACAATTCCACAGAGATGTGTTCCTTCAGGGTTGTGGCCATGGAAATGCCAACAAAGTCTGCTTTTATGGGGTATCGGTTGTGATTACGGTCAACCAGAATGACTGTTGTGATTCTTTTTACGGCCATTTTTAAAAAGGGAGCCATTCCGTAAATCAGTGTTTTTCCGGAGTTGAGAACGTCGTCCACAACAATTACAACTTTTCCATTAAAGGTATCAGGCTCTATGCTAAGCTTTACCTCTTCTTCCAGCGGATTGTCTTTGTTCACAGTTATTTCGGCAAGGATTACTTTAATTTTAGTAATTTCTTTTAATTTTTCGGCTAAGCGCTGAGCGAGAATGAAACCTCTGCTTGCGATGCCTGCAATAATTACTTCTTTTTCTTCGAAATTATTTTCATAAATCTGCCAGGCCATGCGGTCTATTTTTTGCTGAATCTGGCCGGCATTCAGTATAAGTGTTTTCGTAGCAGACATGTTGACTCAAAGTTAGTGATTTTGGGAAGGAAATATAGCTTTTTAGTAATTTAGCGTTCTGTTTGAATTATGGCTAAGAAAAGTACAAGCGTTCCGAATAAACCTTTACAGCAGGTAAAAAAGCCTGCCATTAAAACTCCAGCCCGCCCTTTAGGCAATGAGCAACTGCTTGTCATGGCTTTGATCATAGCAGTATTGGGTTTCGTTCTTTACTCGAATACATTCAACCATAAATATGTATTGGATGATTATCCTACTGTAAAAGAAAATAAGCTTACCAAAAAAGGGTTTAAGGGGATTCCCGAAATTTACAAACATTCCTACTGGTATGGCAATGACGGCAAGGATGACTGGTTGTATCGCCCGCTTTCTGTTTCTGTTTTTGCAGTGGAATGGGAGTTCTGGCCGGATAATCCAAAGCCGGCTCATATTATTAATGTTATATTATATGCCCTGACGGGGTTTCTGCTATTTTATACCCTGAGAAAAGTCTTCCTTAACCAAAGTGTTTTGATTCCTTTTGTTGCGAGCCTTTTATTTATTGCCCACCCCCTGCATACGGAAGTTGTCGCGAATATCAAGAGTCTGGACGAAATTCTGACCTTCCTTTTCTTCCTTATTTCGATGCATACATTATTGGACTTCGCCAGAAATGGGACCGTCTATAAGTTCATTATTTCACTGTTTGCGTTTTTTATTTCCCTGATGGCCAAGGAATCCGCCATAACGTATTTATTCCTGTTCCCCGTGGCCCTTTATTTTTATACAGATATGCCTGTCAGAAAAAATGCAATTACAATGGCATTCTTCAGTGCAATTGCAATTGTTTATATGATTATCCGGGGCTCTGTATTGACTTCTCAGACACTGGGTGGTGTGGTATCTATTATAGATAATACGGTAGTGAAGGCAGATTTGATTCACCGGTTTGCAACTGCAATGGTAATCCTCGGCACGTATGTAAAATTGCTTATCTATCCTAATCCGCTAGTTTATGACTATTCATACAACACATTTGACATCGTTGGATTGGGTGACCCCTGGGCCTTGCTTTCCATTGTAATTTATGCAGGAATAGGGGTTTATGCAGTTCTGAATTTCTTGAAGAGAGATACGATCGTGTTCGGTATTATACTTTATATTTTACCGGTACTTCTTGTTTCAAATATTTTTTTTCTGACCCGTTCTACTGCTGCTGAAAGGTTCCTGTATCAGCCTTCTTTGGGTTTTGCGATAATTGTTTCCCTGCTGTTTGCCAGATTTACGAAAACGGATATTTTTAAAACTAATTTTTATAATGTGGCAACTTTGTTGAAAAACAACCGTAACATTTTTGTCTTGACAGCTATCCTGATTTTGGCCTATTCCTTCAAAACTTATGACAGAGCAGAAGCCTGGAAGGATAACATAACGCTTTTCAGAACCGATCTGAAGAATATTCCCAGGAGTGCACGTGCCCAATACAGTTATGCCAATGATGTTACGCAGATGCTGGTGAAAGATTCGCTCAAAACAAAAACTGAACAGGACAAGGCTTATGACGAGGCGTTTTCAGGATTGAATGCTGCTTTGAAAATTCACGATGGATATTTCGAGCCCTATTTCGCACTGGGCCAGCTGGCGGCTTACAAAAAGGACTATGTAAAGTCCATCGATCTGTACAAGAAGGCGATGACCTTAAACAAGGATTATCATTTCCTGTATAACAATATCGGCAATAATTATTACCGGCTTGGGCAGTTGGATACTGCTATGAAATACCTGAATATTGCCATTAAAATGCAGGTTGACTACGCTGAGGCATACAGTAATCTGGGTTCGGTTTATTTTACACGCGGCATGCAGAAGGAGGCTTTAGAGGCCTACAACAAGGCAATCGAATATGATCCAAAATATTATGATGCGTATAAAAACCTGGGCAGCACATACGGCATGATGAAGGAGTTTAATAAAGCCATGGAGTGTTTCTTTAAAGCGCTTAAAATTAAAAGTACTGACCCTGACTTATATGGGTTTATAGGGATGACCTATGGGTTTATGGGGGACGAGGCCAATGCGAAAGCCTATAATGACAGGGCGGCGGTCATGAGACAAGAGCGCGGGAAATGAGTTTAAAGTTAATGAGCTGAAAGTTGTAGGATCTTTTTGTTTTTTTTACTTTCAAACTTCAAACTTTAAACTTTCAAACTTTAAACTTTCAAACTATCTAATAGCACAACATTTTCAACATGATGCGTATGAGGAAACATATCCACAGGCTGGATTTTACTAACCCTGTATTTAGAGCTGAGCGGAAGTATGTCTCTTGCCTGGGTAGCCGGGTTACAGCTAACATAAACAATACGGTCTGGATTGATTTCTAAGATTTTATTTACAACATTTTCGTGCATTCCGCTTCGTGGAGGGTCGGTGATAATAACATCCGGATGCCCGTTTTGCTTTACAAATGCATCGTTCAGAACATCCTTCAGATCTCCCGCATAAAACCGGGTATTTGTAATGGAGTTTAGCAGGGAATTATTTTTTGCATCTTCAATGGCATCCGGAATGTATTCGACACCCACTATTTTCTTAGCTTGTCCTGATATGAAATTGGCGATCGTTCCGGTTCCGGTATACAGATCATAAACAACTTCTGTTCCCGAAAGCCCTGCAAATTCACGGACGATTTTATAAAGCATATAGGCTTGTTCCGAATTGGTCTGATAAAACGATTTTGGACTTATCTTGAATTTCAGGCCTTCCATCTCTTCTATGATATGATCCTTTTTTGAATGAGCTATAATAACCTGATCGCTGATGGTGTCGTTCATCTTGAGGTTAATGGTGTACATCAAAGAAGTGATCTGTGGAAATTCATGTGCTAAAAAAGTCAGAACCTTTTCAATATTAGCGTCATCCTGTTCCCCGAAACAGACAATAAGCATAAGTTCGTTGGTGCTGGTGGTTCGTATTATTATGTTGCGTAATAAGCCTGTGTGAGCCCGGATATCATAAAATGAAAGATCGTTTTTGAGTGCAAATTCTTTCAGTGCTAAACGGATACTATTGGATGGTTCAGACTGCAAATAGCAGTTCTTTATATCCAGTATCTTGTCAAACATTTTAGGAATGTGGAAACCCAGGGCATTACGGTTATCAAAGGATTTCCCGCTTTGTATTTCTTCATTTGTCATCCACATTTTGTTGGAAAATGTGAACTCAAGTTTATTCCTGTAATTTCTTTGTTTAGGCGCAGCAATAATCGGCAACAGTTCAGGAAACTCAATTTTACCAATCCGTTTTAGGGTATCACCTACTTGTTTTTGCTTGTAATGCAATTGCCATTCATAGCCCAAATTTTGCCATTTGCATCCCCCGCAAACCCCAAAATGTTCGCAAAAAGGCAAGGTCCTCTTCTCGGAAGGCACACAGATTCTCGTGACTCTTCCTTCTGCATAATTTTTTTTCTTTCGGGTAAGTTGCACATCCACAACATCTCCTGGAACTGCTCCTTGCACAAACAGCACCAACTCATCTGCTTTGGCAATGGCCTGCCCTTCTGCCCCCGCATCAATAATCGTAACAGATTCAAGTAAAGGCAGGTTCTTCCGTTTTATTGGCATAAACTGTAAATGTAGGTCATTTAAAATTATGTTAAATTTGTAGAAACACAATAGCATGGAAACAATGACAAGAAATAAGCTCTCAGCGAAAGCCACAATTGAACTGGAAAATAAATACGGGGCGCATAATTATCACCCGATTCCGGTAGTGATTGAGAGAGGGGAAGGCGTATATGTCTGGGACGTTGATGGTAAAAGGTATTTTGATTTTCTGGCATCTTATTCCGCTATTAATCAGGGCCATTGTCATCCAAAAATTATCGCGGCCCTCATTGAGCAGGCGCAAAAACTGACACTGACCTCCCGTGCATTCTACAATGACTCACTGGGAGTGTATGAAAAGTACATTGCCAATTATTTTGGCTATGATAAGGTGCTCCCTATGAACACCGGTGCTGAAGGAGTCGAAACTGCAATAAAATTGACCCGTAAATGGGGCTATGAAAAGAAAGGCATAACCGGGAATCATGCAAAAATTATTGTTTGCGAAGGAAATTTTCATGGACGCACGATCTCTGTCATTTCCGCGAGCACGGATACAGAGTCGAACGGCAGTTTCGGACCTTATACTCCTGGTTTTATAATTATTCCATATAATGATACCAGGGCACTGGCTGAAGCCTTGAAGGATAAAACGGTTGCCGGTTTTTTGGTTGAACCAATACAGGGTGAGGCCGGAGTGATTGTGCCGGATGCCGGTTACTTATCAGACTGCTTTGATTTATGCAAAGCAGCCAATGTGCTGTTTATTGCTGACGAAGTACAAACGGGAATTGCCCGAACAGGAAAACGACTTGCATGTGATCATGAACAGGTGCGCCCGGATGTGTTGATTTTGGGAAAAGCACTTTCCGGTGGTGTTTATCCGGTTTCTGCGGTTTTGGCAGATGATGAGGTAATGATGTGCATCCAGCCGGGACAACATGGTTCGACATATGGTGGAAATCCTTTAGCCTGTAAAGTAGCCATTGCAGCAATAAAAGTAGTGGACGAAGAGCATTTAGCGGAGAATGCGGAGCGCCTGGGGGTTATTTTAAGAAAAGGGTTAAAGGATATTAAATCTGATATGATCACCCTGGTTCGCGGTAAAGGATTGTTTAATGCAATTGTGATCAAACCTAAGAATGGAAAGACTGCCTGGGATGTTTGTCTTGCATTAAAAGAAAACGGATTACTGGCCAAACAAACTCACAACGATATTATTCGTTTTGCACCTCCTCTGGTAATTACGGAAGAGCAGATAATAGAATGTGTTGGAATTATCCGTAAAACACTTTTATCGTTTAGTTAACTCCTTGAATTAGTTAGCTCCTTAAATGATAAAAACATTTCGTTAAAACGTTCGATTACTTTTTTTATAAAAGCTTCATTTAAGAGCGCATCAATAGCCTCAATTCCGCTTATTTCGGTTTGAAGCAGCTTAAACGTCTGCTCCATATTTCCTGCTTCAAACTTGATAACGTACTTGTCATTCATCTGAAAAATGGTTGTGGCTATTTTCGGATGTTTATTTAAAGTTCCAAGGACACGCATCTGCTCAGTTTTTTTGCTTTTTCTTCTTAGCTGCAGGAAATAAAATATTGTTCAGAATGAGCCGGTATCCGGCGGAGTTGGGATGAAGGTTCAAATCGGTAGGTGGATCTTCAACCCGGTGCTGATAATCTTCCGGATCATGGCCACCGTAAAAAGTAAACATGCCTTTTCCAAATTCTCCATGTATGTAGCGGCCTTCATTAGCCGCCTTATTTTCACCCATTATCAGGACATTGGGTTTAATAAATGCTTTATCAAATGCAACACTTTGTCCCCAGAATCCCTTAATAAGTGTCTCGTGATTTTGGCAAAGCATGGTAGGTACGGGATCCCATTTTGCAGAATAATCGAATAAAGTAAAGAAATCATTCTTCTCTGTCACTCCGTATCTTGTGGCCCTGGTGCCATAGGTATCTATATTCGATTTGGCGTATTCAGCCGGATTGGTACTAAGTTTGAAACCTGTAAAAGCGAAGCATTTGCTGTAGTCTAATTTGCTGTTCATAAGTGGGTCTGCAGGATCGCCGTCAAACATGCTCTCGCAAATATCAACTCCTTCTGCAGCCAGTGCGATATCATACGAATCAGGTGCAGAACACATGGCGAATAAAAAACCGCCACCGGCTGTGAAGTCCCGGATTTTCTGCGCTACGGCCAGTTTCATTAAGGAAACTTTGCCAAAGCCAAGTGTTTTTGCACTTGACTCCAGCGCGCGTACCTGTTCCTGATACCAGGGAGCATTCCGGTACATGGACCAGAATCGCCCATATTGTCCTGTAAAGTCCTCATGATGCAGATGGAGCCAGTCGTAAAGTGGAAGCTTACCCAGAACAATGTCCTCATCGTAAACTACTTCATAGGGTATTTCTGCATAGGTCAGGACCAATGTTACAGCATCGTCCCAGGGTTGCTTCGTTTTGGGAGAATAAACAGCCACTTTAGGAGCTTTCTCTAGTTTCACGGCATCCATATTTACTTCCGGATTGGATATTTCCTGAAGAATGCCATTGGATTGAGCATCTGAAATTACTTCATAGCTTACTC
>JABDEY010000087.1 GCA_013286805.1 Bacteroidota bacterium
TGTAATTCAGTAACCGCAGCAACCAATCCTCAAAAGCATTCCATTTTCCATTTCAGGTTTAAATCTCCGAGGTTTAAACTTAAACTGGATTATTTATAAATGTTAAAAGTTTAGAAAACAGGTATAGTACCTGATACTGCTCTCTTAAAAGTGATTAAGTGACAATCTTTTCTATAAAAGGGTGTATCCCCCTTTTTGTTTTTATCCATGTTACGCTGATTTTGTCAAGCAAATATGGAGGGGGATATACCCAAATACAGTGAACCATTGTCACTTAGTCACTGTTTACAAATTCCTGCGCTCTACCTTCCTCCCTTTCAATCAATACTGGTTACCCCCTACGTCTATCGTGAGTAGGGAGAAAATCTCCTGAATGCAATAACCTAAAACCTTAAATAAAATGGTAACAATCACAGGATTCCAAAAGAAGAAGAAAACTGACGGGTCCACCTTCAACGTGTTAAACCTCCTCGGTGGGGTTGAAGCAGTAAAATCAAGCACTAATGGCAAACCTTACCTGCATGCAAGGAAAGCTAACCTTGTGTGTGGCCTGAACGACGCTGAATGCCTTGCGCTGGTGAATACTAAACTACCGGGTGCAATTGAAAAGCAGGAGTGTCCGGAATACGAATATTCCATACCTGCAACTGGTGAAGTAATCCGGCTGAGTCATACATACGTGTATAACCCTGAGCCTTCCACAATGGAAGAGGTCGTTATGGGGGAGAAAGTGTCAGTTTAGTTACTGTTCAGGCACTAACTCCGGGGGATGGGGCTGTTATGGCTCTGTCCCCTTTTTATTAACCTCTAAAAGATTCACAATGGAAAGAAAATATTACGTGATAAAGTGGCCATTGTCACAGGAGCTGATGGAAATGGAATGGTTTGACGAATGTGTACTTCTGAACAATGAAAAGGCAATAAAGGATTTTGGCTCCTCGGCATATTTGATACCGGAGGAGAGGCTCAAAGAATTCATAGAGGGATTAAGATAACCCCTTTTGAATAACCCGATAATTTAATCTTAAACCCAAAACAGTATGGAAACAATTTATGTGGTAGTTGAATGGCCCGATAGCCAGCAGCTAATGGAACAGGAATGGTTTGATGAATGCACTCTCATAAACAATGGTAAGGCATTGGAGGAGTTTGGTTCTTCAGCTTATTTGGTTCCAGAAGAAAGAGCAAGAGAATTAACCTAAAATCCCTAAAATTATGGAAACAGTAACGATGAGTGCCGGAGTGCTGAAAGCAGCATTACGGAATTTCACAGGAACAGAAGCGTATCACCAGCACCGATCATTGGGTAAATGCAGCATCCTTTTAACGGATGGTTGCCATTATCTGGCTGAAAAGGCACAGTGTTATTGGCTGGTGGACCTCATTATGTCCTACCAGCACAGGAAAGATATAGCAGATACCCTGTTACAGGTCTGGATATTGAAAAAGCAGGAGGACAATACCTGGACCGTTCATTGTACTGATGGTAATTACACAGTTCTGGCTAGACAGGACATTGAACACAGCGATTTCCCATTGGATGAAATAAAGCTGTGGTATGCTGATTCAGTCCTGATGCTGCCCTCAGAGTATTAAACAATTTAATTAAACTCAATTTATGCCATACAGCGACATTATTTACGTTGACCAATACAGTTTGCTTGTGAGTACAGAATGGGGCTTAAAACGGATCAATTGCCCGTTCAAGGTCAGGGGCATATTTGCAGTAGATGACAACATTAACGGGGACGTATTCATTGTGCATGAGGTAAGGGAAAGCACAGACCATCAGCTCATGTACCTGATCCAGGAAAAAGAGTATGATTATCAGTCCTTTGAAATTATATTCCCACAGTAGAATATGTCCCTGTTTATTGCATCCGGATTTAATAAAACCAGAGGATTATTAACCATTAATACAGCGAACTATGAAAAAGATTGCATTAAATATCAGGAGCTTTCTGTTTAAAACACCTGAGAAAACCCAATTACAGAAAGCGATTGAAGCAGCTGGCTACTATTTATCTGATTCTGAACTTACAATTGAACAGCAGGTTGAATTAATTGCTGACGCAGACGAGGATGAAATGCTTATCAATATTGAAGGGGTTGTTGAATGGGAGCCACTTCAGGGCAGGTATACTGCCAGTGCATTCCTTGATTTGATTGGGTATTAACTTTTAACATTAATAAAACGAACTATGGTACGATTTGAAAAACATAAACTCATTATTGAAATCAGGGATAACAATCCGAAGAAGTTAGCACGGGATTTACGCTTTGCATTAATCAACATCCTGCAATCACAGTTTTATCAATGCCCTGATTGGGTTGACGAGGAGAACGTGTTTGCAAATTTCAAACTTCTGGAATTACTGAAGGACCTGTTGAAGAAGCCTGAGAAAGAGGACTAATAGTTGGCATTTCAGGAAAGGTCATGATACAGGGAAAACTGGTTATGATCTTTTACTAAAGCCTTTACTGAAGAATTCTTCCAGGCTTACTTTATGAAACTTCAGGATTTTATTCAGGCTCAGAAGGGTAATATTTATTCCAGTTTCATAACGTGCGTACTGTGCTCTGGGGATACCTGAATCGTATGCAAATTTGTCCTGACTGCTAAAACCAGCGTCCTTTCTCAATGATCGGATTCTCTCTCCCATAGCCCTCAGTAGCTTTTCCTCCTCCTTTGTTTTCATGTAAACAAAAGAATTGGATTCCTACTTTAAATACACCCCTTTATAAGTAGGATTTATTTTGTATATTCATTGTGCAGTTAACCACAACCACAATCCATGAGAATATTTATTTTAACTCTGTTCATTGCATTAGCAGGAAACTCGAATGCCCAGAAATTATATAAAGAAAAAACGGCTACTTTAAGTGCAGTAACGGAAAAGGGTTACACCTATGCAAAAGATCAAAAAAATTCAAATGTCTATTGGTATAAACGATATGATACGTATGGTGAATCTTTCGTGCAATTGACCTTTGAAAATAACACTTTACGGAAAGCTGTTATAGTGCACCTTGACCCAACTCAAACTGTAAAAAGATTTGGGGCTGTTTATGCCAAGACGAATAATAACGAGGCTGACACTTTTGAACCAATGTCAAACGGTTATGGTAAAGGAGAAGCTTCTAACACTCCCTATTATTCTGGACTAGCCAGGTATGAGTGCAGTAATAATTACGCAACCAAAGATTTTCTTTTCACTATAATGCCACTGGATTAAGTTGCCAATATGATAAATATTTTTAAAATATTCCCTTTTCTATTCTCTGTAGTGCTACTTTCTGGTCAGCTTAATTCACAGGAGCATATTACCCGAAACGTATCAGGTAAATATCAGGAATTAAAAACAGATTCGGTTCTTATCTGCAATAGCAAAGGTGCATACGCTTATCATAAATATTATTGCAGTGGACTTAAAAGGTGTAAGGCCAATGTTCTTAAGGTTTCTAAGATTGATGCAGGAAATAAATACAATAGAACGGCTTGCAAAATTTGCTATAAATAAAAATTCAAAATCAGATGGGAAAAATAATTTGTTATTTTATGTTATTGCTGCCTTTTGTTTCAAAGTCACAAGCACACTTGGGTTCTACGGAGCAGGAAATAAGAAATTTTGCACCTGAACAAAAATATACAGTTGGTTATACTAAAAATGCTCTTCAATATGCTAAATCATGTTTGAAATTGGCCGATTCAATTAATTATTCAATGTTCTCAGCTGATTCGTATAACAACATTGGTGATGTTTACTGCAAACATGGTTTACTTGATTCGGCAATAGTGTTTTATAAAAAGGCTTTGGACAAGGCTAATGAAGGCACTTTTATTAAGTGTGGAAAATATAAAGTTGGAATTGTTGACGCTTATAACAAGATTGGATGTGCCCTTCTGAAAAAAAACAAATTGGATGAGGCATTTACAAACTTTAGTTTTGCATTAGCACTTTCTCAGGATGAATTTAAAACGGATTATACTCTTGGAATTAAAACTGCTCAGGCTAATATTAAAATTATAAGGCAAAGAAAAGGATTAAGGTACAACCCGTTATTGGCAAAAGAACATTAAACTGTTACACATGAATAGTATTGCCGTAGAAAAAAGAATAGACAAGGTATTTGCAGAAGCGATTGCTTCATTTGATTCGGAGCTCCTGGGTCATATCCTTGATGACAAAGGGGAGTTTGAAATTCAGGATGAAAAGTTGGAAATCGTATCAACAGATAAGGCTGGCTTCATTCAGTGGATTACACAAAAGAGAAATGCGGTTGATAAGCTGGAATATACTTTTGATCAGTGCCTGCATTGCAGTATAGGGGACCCCGTAGTTATCTTCAATAACGGTGAATTTCCAAAGGCAATAAAAAGTGATTCTGAATTTAGTAAAACCGGACTAATGTTTCATATCAAGGATCAACTGATAAATAGGGTAAAGTTCTGTTACCGCTTCTTGCACACTGAAAACAAACCCTGTTATGAAATTGGAGCTGAAATGATTCAGAAATACATTGATGACCATAAGTGTTCATTTGATGTAGCATATCCCATAGTTACCGGGTTTGATAGCAACAACCAGCGTATTATTAAGTCTTGAAATATTACACACATGCCTTATTTTGTAGTCATTGAAATAATCAGAACAGGATTTTATATCGGGACGTACAAATCCCTGGCAAAGGCATATCGCATCAAGGACAGGCTACTTGAAATGGCAGGTCGGCATGATTTCAAGGACTCTCATAAACTGGTTGAGGATTTATCCGGTCATAGGAAATATACCATTGGTGGTGATCCTTATGACTGCAAGCCTGCCAAACACATTACATCAAATGGCACAGTAAATGTTTGCGTATGTCAATTCAGTAAGAAATACAAAGACATTGATGCTTATATCCGGGAGAGAGAATTCCAGACAGTCCTGTTTCCTGATTTAGTTTAGTACCCCCTCCATTTTTCCTGAAAAACATGGAAAAGCCAACAGTAACACCTATTCAGGAGAAGGTACGGGCGTACCTCACCAAAATCACACCAGTAGTAGAAGAAAGGGATTGGATGACAGTTTATAAAGAAAACCTGAAACCAAAGCCCAAGAAGACTGCTACCGAAAGCATCATTGATCTTTTCACTAATATGATTTACGTTAAAAAGGATTACGAGTATGCGCTGTATTTCCTGCAATACTCAAATGGCTTTCATGACAACGTGCACAGGAAGGCTGAGTTTATGTATTTCAATGCTGTGTGCTACCTGGCCTTATTTGACTTTGAAGCAGCCATGCACTCAATTACAATCTGTATTTCCTACAATAGTTCAGACCCGGATAAAACCAACGAACGTACAGCACAGATACATGGGCTAAGGGAAATTGCTGAAGAGGGGTATCAGTTAAAGCATCCATCAAAGCATAAAGAGGATCGCACATTCTGTGAATCCTGATTAACCAAACCATTCACTAAAACTTATTAAAATGGAACTATTGACAGAACACCTGCCTATTTCGTTATGGGCAGAAGCGGACAGGCCCAGAGAGAAATTGATGACCAAAGGCAGGCATATTTTAACAGATGGTGAACTGATCTCTATTCTGATTGGTTCCGGTACTAAAGATGAAAGTGCAGTGGGGCTATCAAAACGTATCCTTGCCAGCGTTCATAATAACCTGAATGAACTGAGTAAGCTATCTCAGAAGGATTTGCAGAAGTTTAAAGGCATGGGGGAGGCAAAAGCATCTTCCATCATTGCCGCTCTTGAACTTGGCAGAAGGAGAAAGGAAACAGTACCAGTCAAACGTGATAAGGTTATTACGTCTGGGGATGCTTACCTGATATTCAAGCCTATGCTGATGGACTTGCCTCATGAGGAGTTCTGGGTTTTGTTCCTGAATCGCTCTAACCATATCCTGAAAATGGAAATGATAAGCAGGGGAGGAGTAGCCGGAACTGTTGTGGATAGTAAGATAATCTTCAAGTCAGCTGTGGAAACTCTTTGCAGTTCTGTCATTTTATGTCATAATCACCCTTCAGGCAACCTCAAACCAAGTGACCAAGACATTCAGCTGACCAAGAAGCTGAAAGAAGCAGGTCGTTTGTTGGAGATTCCGGTGCTGGACCATCTGATTGTAGCTGAATCCGGGTACTATTCATTCGCTGATGAAGGCATGTTGTGAAATAGTGTATTTGTGTAACCCATTGTGTAACCCAAACAAAAAGGCCTTTCAGGTTGGTGTCTGAAAGGCCTTATTTTACTAGTGGGAGCACATGGATTCGAACCAAGGACCCTCTGCTTGTAAGGCAGATGCTCTAAACCAGCTGAGCTATGCTCCCTAAAATTTATGAACGGGCTGCAAATATATGTACTTTGTGGTTATGTGCAAAATAAATGAGTGTTTCTTATACTTATCTTCGTTTGATGAGCATCATCAAAAAAGCTTTCGCGTATCTGAATTATTTAGTCCGGGCTAAGTCTGAGCATGGTGTTCATTCTCCCTTCGTCTTTGAATTATTTACTAATGTTATCCTGAATAACGAGAACTATTATTCCTACGGTGTTATTGAAGACCTTAGAACTGGGCTTCTTTCTGATTCTTCTGAAATAAATGTAACTGATCTGGGTGCAGGTTCTGCGGTTTTAAAATCCAATAAAAGGAGGATTTCTGATATTGCCAGGCATTCGCTTATGCCAGCTAAATACGGGCAATTGTTATTTAGACTGGTAAATTATTTCCAGCCTCAAACTGTTCTGGAACTTGGGACTTCTTTGGGGATTACTACGCTTTATATGGCCTTGGCTAATAAAGGCGCAAATATTGTGAGTATTGTGAGTATTGAAGGCTGTGGTGAAATTTCGGCAAGGGCAATACAAAATATTGAAAAGTTAAATGCAGGTAATGTAAATCTGGTGCGGGGAGATTTTGATGTGGTTTTAATTGATCTGCTTCCCAAATTAAAGCGGTTGGATTTTGTTTTGTTTGACGGGAATCACAGGAGGGATACTACTCTTTCTTATTTTGAACGCTGTCTCGGGTTTGCTCATGCGGATTCGATTTTTGTTTTTGATGATATCCATTGGTCGGATGAAATGATTGAGGCCTGGGAGATTATTAAGAGGCATGAACGTGTTACTTTAAGTATTGATCTGTTTTTTATGGGTATTGTGTTTTTCAGGAAGGAGCAACAAGAGAAGGAACATTTCGTTTTGAGGTTTTAACTATCTTTGGGCTATGTCGATTATTCAACTCCAGAAAATTGCACGTACCTATCGTGTTGGCACGGAGACGATTCATGCTTTGCGCTCAGTATCTCTTGACATTTCAAAAAATGAGTATGTTGCGCTGATGGGGCCTTCGGGTTCGGGTAAGTCTACGTTGATGAATGTTCTGGGTTGCCTGGATACTCCCAATGAGGGTGAGTATATTTTGAACGGCACTGCTGTTTCTAAAATGTCGGATGACCATTTGGCTGTGGTTAGGAATAAGGAGATTGGATTTGTGTTTCAGTCGTTTAATCTTCTTCCCCGGTATTCGGCTCTTGAGAATGTGATTCTTCCGCTTGTTTATGCAGGGATTCCTAAATCTGAACGCGAAAAAAGAGGCCGGGAAGTGCTTGAACAGGTTGGGTTATCTGAACGTATGGATCATAAACCGAATGAGCTATCGGGTGGTCAGAAGCAGCGTGTTGCTATTGCCCGTGCTTTGGTGAACAAGCCTGCTATTATTCTTGCGGACGAGCCTACTGGTAATCTTGATTCCAAAACTTCTATTGAGATAATGGGTTTGTTTGAGGAGATTCACAAGCAGGGGAATACGATTATTCTGGTGACGCATGAGGAAGAAATTGCTGGCTATGCCCACAGGATTGTCCGCCTGAAGGATGGTTTGGTGGAGTGGGATAAAGTGAATGATAACATTACGAGGGTTGTTTTACAAGCTGAGGGTGTAAATTAATCAGAGAAGCTGCTAATGCAGAAAGCCGCTAATTCAGAGAGCTACTAATTCATGTCGACTAAAATATATACCAAGACGGGTGATAAGGGTCAGACTTCTTTATTAGGTGGTACCCGTGTTCCTAAATACCATCAGCGGATTGAAGCATATGGGACGGTTGATGAATTGAATTCCTGGCTGGGTTTGCTTCGTGATCAGGAAATGAAGGAGGAATTTAAAACCCTTTTAATTGAGATTCAGGATCGTTTGTTTACGATTGGCTCCGCACTGGCCAGAGATCCGGAGAAATTAAAGAAACAGAATGAAAATCCTCATTCTCTTAAGTTGCCAGAACTGCTGGAAGGGGATGTTGAACTGCTGGAAAGGGCGATTGATGTGATGAATAAGACGCTGCCTGAAATGCGTTCTTTTGTTTTGCCTGGGGGACATACTTCTGTTTCTTATTGTCATATTGCACGCTGCGTCTGTCGCAGAGCTGAACGTTTGACTGTGCTGCTTTCGGAAACTACAGAAGTGGAGGTGCTTGTTATTAAATACCTGAACCGATTATCGGA
>JABDEY010000088.1:0-294 GCA_013286805.1 Bacteroidota bacterium
ATGTAAATGACAATAATTTTTATAAAAGTTATTACGAAAGTGGCACATTAAAGTCTGAGGGGCAAGGCAGCGGTAAAGAACAGGTATGGGAGAAGAATTATTATGAAAATGGGAAATTAAGAGATGAACTCCGAATTGGAGGAGAGTTAAAGGCGTATGACGAAAAAGGGAATGAAGTTAGTCCTAACCAGCAGGGGGTCGGATATTAAGCCAAGAGCCTTTAAAGAACAAAAATTGCCCCAGCCCATTCCAACATTCCAAAAACTTCCAAAGACAACAAAAAGACTGAAGTGC
>JABDEY010000088.1:304-8335 GCA_013286805.1 Bacteroidota bacterium
AGTCTTTTTGTTGTCTTTGGAAGTTTTTGGAATGTTGGAATGGGCTGGGGATGATTGCAGGCGGAAGGACTGTACGCCAATTCCACAGCCTCTATCGCTTTTAGAATTTCCAAAGATATTGGCAGGGTTTTTTCCGTTTCTTAAAAAACAGCCTAAGATGGAAAAAAAGTTTGAAGTGGTGGAATGGTTTTCTGAAAGGTACAGGCGAAGTGGTGGCGGTTATGTGAAGGGATTTGGGCTGTACAGCCGAAATAATGCGGCTGAAGGGACGGGAATGCCAAATTCCGCTGATTTGTGATGATAGGTGTGTACAGTAATGATGGAAATCGGGGAAATTGGGGGGCTTATTCAGGTTTGTGTGGGCTACTCTGTAAAGTCTTTGCAGGCTTTTTCATTAATTTAGTCTCCGCTTATAAATAAAGATGAAACGACCTAAATTTCCGCCGATGCAATTAATGTTCATAGTCTCCGCTGCAACTGCAATATTAGCACTTTTATCAGGTTATCTTCAGTATAAAGAAAAGCTTGACAGCTCAGAAAAATCATTGAAGAAGGAACAGGAATTGACTGCTATCCAAAAGAGGTTGCAGGAACAATCTGATTCAATAATTGGCAGGCAGGATGAGGTGTTAGCATTGCAGAAAGAATTAAGCGAGGCAAATAAAAAAATTATTACGTATCAAGAAGAACAAAATAAAACTTTGAAAGACAGGTCTGAATTGGAAATGCAGGCTAATTTTAATCATATCAAAAAAACATTAAGTGACTTATTCAACGGTAATATCAGACCGCCAATGCGAATTGCAGAATGGACTGAGAATGAAAAAGTGCAATATGTTAACATTATACACATTGCCTTAGCATCAGAGTTAACAAACCAATATTTAATAAGTAACGCTGATTTTTATAAAGAGTGGTTATACATGTATCAACAAACAAATTTCACATTGCAAATATTTCCTGCGGGTAAGGTTACTTCGGTTAATTCTAACGGGGAACAATATGATTTGAGCAAAGAAGAGCTGGAAAAGCGTAATAATGCGGAGTTTGAAAAGTTTTTCGTTGATTTTGTGCAATTTCAAACAAGGATGACAATTTATACAAAAGGTATTTGGTAAAAGATTTAATTTCCCCTGCTATATCCTTGATTGGATTTGATTTATAGAATAAGGCAAATTCGTTTCCATATTAAAGATGTCAGACATCCACTCCAAAGCTACCCGCTCATACAACATGAGCCAGATTAAAGGCAAGAATACCAAGCCCGAACTATTGGTCAGGAGGTTTCTTTTTTCAAAGGGGTTCAGGTTCAGGCTTCATAGTAAGCACCTTCCAGGAAAACCCGACATCATCTTGGCAAAATATAAAACAGTTGTGTTTATCAATGGTTGTTTTTGGCACGGACACAAAGGATGCAGATATTTCGTTATTCCGAAAACCCGAACAAAGTGGTGGCTTGATAAAATCAGTGGAAATAAACGGCGAGACCTGGAAAACTTTCGTAAATTAACCTCGCTTGGCTGGAAAGTGATTAATATATTTGAATGCAGGCTAAAATCGGGCAAAAGGGACAAGACACTGAATGAACTCATCTCCAAGATACATTGACCTGTTTGCGGGGGCTGGAGGCTTATCCGAGGGATTCATAAAAGAGGGATTTCGCCCCGTCGTCCACGTAGAAATGAACAAGGAAGCCTGTTTTACCTTGAAAACAAGGCTTGCATTCCACCATTTAAGGGAAACAAAAAAGCTGAACCAATATTATTCCTACCTGAAAGGAGAGATTTCACGGGATGAACTATGGAACAGCGTTCCCCCATCCCTTATGAACTCAGTAATCAATGATGAAATTTCAAAGAAAACCATCGGCAAAATCTTTGCAGGTATTGATGAGCAGTTGGATTCCAAAAGGGTTGATTTAATCATTGGGGGCCCGCCATGCCAGGCATATTCAACGGTTGGCAGGGGCCGTGACCCAAAAGGCATGAAATGGGATAAGCGGAATTTTCTGTTCCGGTATTACGGAGAATTTCTGAAACGGTACACACCCAAATATTTTGTTTTTGAAAATGTACTTGGCCTATTCACGGCTGGCAATAAAAAATATTTCAAGCAAATGCTACGCCTGTTTGCAGAATTGGGCTATGCGACTGATTACAAAATATTGAATGCCGAAGATTATGGGGTTTTGCAAAAAAGGAGGCGGGTAATTATAATCGGCCATAAAGGACAGATTGACTTCAAATTTCCGGAACTGGACATTAAACTGAATTCATGGCAGACTAAAAAGGACTTATTCTTTGACCTTCCGAAATTGCAACCAGGTCAGGAAATGAGCATTGCCAAATATGTTCATCCGATTAACGCTTATCTCAGGGAAACTGAAACAAGAAATGGAATTGATTTTACCACCCAACACACAGCCCGTATTCACAATGAAAGGGATTTGGCGATATATTCAATTGCCATTGACAAATGGGTAAATGAAGGGAAACGACTGCAATATAGCGACCTTCCAAAGAGACTTCAATCTCATAAAAATATTACGGGATTTCTTGACAGATATAAAGTTGTTGACCCAAACGGGTACTCACATACAGTTGTTGCACATATAGCAAAGGACGGCCATCATTACATTTATCCTGACTTAAAGCAAGTTCGCTCAATATCCGTCAGAGAGGCTGCAAGAATTCAGTCTTTCCCAGATGATTACTTTTTTGAAGGTGGCAGAACCCCCGCATTTAAACAAATCGGAAACGCTGTACCGCCCTTGATGGCAGGTAAAATTGCAGAATCAATTAAAAAATTATTTCTAAACTGCTAATAGCGTCCTTTGGGGTGAAAACAAATGAACAGCGACATTATTCAGAAACTCAGATACTCCCATGAGGGACACAACGAAAGCTGTCCGCTTCCATTACCGCTTAAAGATTCTCTTCAGCTAATTTCAGGTTTCTTTACAAGCAACACGACAAATAAACTGTGCCTGGTTTTTCCTTCCAAAGAATATGCTGCACAATGGCTGACAGTTCCTACGGTGTTTTCACTTATTGCGAATGACTTTGCTCAATTTAAAGGGGAAATATTTCAATCTTATAAGGATTATCGGTCAGGCGACAAGCTAATTCTCAATGATGTGGCAATCGTTGAATGGGCAGGAATAAAAGAAAATGGAGTTGCTTTTAAAACAAAGGGAGTTAAAGGTGCTGATG
This sequence comes from Bacteroidota bacterium, assembly GCA_013286805.1. Taxonomy (GTDB): domain Bacteria; phylum Bacteroidota; class Bacteroidia; order JABDFU01; family JABDFU01; genus JABDFU01. The sequence goes on from JABDEY010000088.1 coordinate 3,517, forward strand.
GGGCGGAAATTACGATTAAGTTTTCTGATGTAATTATGTTACAAAAAGCCCCACCTGGCAGAAAAGTGCTCTCAGCACTTAAGACAGTAAAAGAAGCGTTGCCAACCAGAAGTATTTCCGCTACCGATAAGTTACTGAACATTGACACCTACGGTAATAAGGAGTTTATCAAAAACAAGATTTGCCTTGTAAGTAAATACAAATCATTTGACGAATCCACTGAAAGGACAACGATTAATCTTGCCACACTTCCCCAATATTTTCAGGAAGGCAAAATTGACGAGGATGGAACTGTTGGATTTGACAGTCCGCTCCTACTCTCAAACAATCTCCTGAATCTGACATTATATCTTACTGATTCAACCGTATCAAAAATAATTATAGATGGCTTTTCAGCAATTCAGGAGAGGATAACTGATTTTTCAGCCATTGACGCTAAAAACATCCCCACAATTCTAATTACTGATTTATCCGAAATTGACAGTTTTGAACATATCGGCAACTACGGGTTTGAATTTTTCAATTTCACAAAAGAAAACATAAAGCTGGACTCTCCTATCGGCAATTCTCCATTTCACAGGTTTGACATTAAACTAAGAAAATACATTTCATTCGGTTTTAAAAAGGAAATCTGTCAAAACGATGAAATTGAATCCATTGCCACCAAAATTCACTCCATTGAACGGAATGAATCCAATGACGATTTAAATTCGCTTACAATTTCACTTGTCCAGCTAAAAAATTACGTATCAAGGCTTGCCCATATACCTTCTCCTGAAGAGATTATAAATTTTAAAAATAAAATCAACGATACCGAAACCCTGTATCAAAGGGCAAGAAAATGGATTGGTTATTCTCACAAACCCATTGATGAATGTATCATCCTTCTGAAATCAGTAATGGATAAGTTTACGATTGCACCATCAGATAAGTGTGCAAAATTAAAATCACTGCTAATTCAAAAGCGGTATGATTATCTTATTTGTCCAACGGAAGATGACGTAAAAGGACTGAATAACTGGTTAACCTCATTTTCAGCAACAAATAAGCCCAAAGTCATTTCAATTGCTGATGCGAATGACGAATTGCTTTCGCCTTTGCCAGTTACAGCGGTTCTCACGGGCTGGGCAAAATCAAACAGCATGAACAGAATTCTTTCTTCCTTCCTGTTTTCTGAATTAACTATTCTACTATATCCATTTGAGAACAATTACTTCAATTCTTTACAAAGAAGAAACAAAAGATTTAATGAAAACATCAGAGCAACGATAAATAGCTATGGTATTCGTTCAGGCAGTGAAGTGGCAAATTCAAAGGGCTATTACGATATGTATTCAGAAAGTGAAGTAACGGAAACTAAGCCTGAACACAATTTTAATGTGCTGGATTTTGAACTGACCCTGAATAATATACAGTATTCAAAATATCTGGCGAAAGGAAACCTGACAGAAAGTTTTAAAGCAAAACGGATTGAATTTGAAAATGAATGGTTTATTTATTCTACTGAAAATCACAGATTTCTGGTTATTAATGAGCTGATTGAAAAGAAAGGTGCAAAGGCTACTATTCACAGGCGAAAGGTTGAGGGGTTAAAGGCAGGCAATATTATTGCTTTAATAAATACTGACAGGGATATTTTAATTGAACTCGTTGAGCAGAAAACAAACACAAAGGAATTAGCTGTTGTCAAGCAATGGACTGACCTTTGGAAAAACCTCCTGAAGACCTATTATGAATCAATCGGAAATGATTTTAAAAAATTAGTTGCGGATTTAAAGAAAAATGGTTGCGTTAAGGATGCTGTTACAATCAGGACATGGTTACAGGACGAAGCAAGGATTGGGCCCGATGACGATGCTGATTTAATCAATATTGCTATACTGACTAATTCAACTCATTTAGGGGATAATATCAAAACGGTCAGAGAGGCGATAAAAAAAATGAAAGGATGGAGGATGGAAGCTTCAGATTACATTATGGATAAAATAAAAACTCAAATACACGAATTTGCGGACAATACGATAATTAATAAAAGAATTCCCATTGAAGGGTTAGGAAGCGTAAATATTCTGAAAGTTTATGAGGTGTCAAATGATTGGGAAAATGTTGATGCCAAATTTGTAAACAAATTAATCAAAAAAGAGCTTTCAGTCTGATGGCAAGAATTTTACCTCCGTACATAGACAGGCATTGCAAGAGTACGGGCGAACGAATGCTTTTTGATATTTTCAAAAATAATTCATTCACAAAAGACTGGATTATACTTCACTCATTAAATTTATCGCAGCATGTAGTCCGTCTATATGGAGAAATTGACTTTTTGATTTTGATTCCAGGCGGTGGAATATATGTCATGGAAGTAAAAGGCGGAGATGTAAAATGTGTGAATGGCATTTGGCATTTTACTGATAAGTTTAACAAGGTTTATACGAGCAACGTTGGGCCGTTTAATCAGGCAAGGGATGCTATGTTTTCGTTAAAAACTGCTATTGAGAAAGAATTTGGCAAAGGACATAGATTCACAAAATTCCTATATGGATTTACGTGTGCCTTTCCCCACATCAGTTTTGATAAACGTAGCGTAGAATTTGACCCCTGGCAAATACTTGATAAGGATGCTATACACAGTGGGACAGGCGATTATTTTAAAAACGTCGTTCATCAGTCTATCCAAAAACACAAGGGGCAGAAATGGTTTTCAGAAAAGGATTCATTGCCTAACATAAGTGATTTGAATACGATATGCGAATTCCTGAGAGGTGATTTTGAAAGAATAAGACCAATTAAAGAACGATTGGCAGAGTTTGACAAGCAGGTAAAAACGTATACTGAAGAACAATTCAGACTATTGGATTCTATCCGGCTCAACGAAAGAACTTTAACACAGGGAAGTGCAGGTACAGGCAAAACAATGATTGCCATTGAATCAGCAATAAGAGCTGCGGCAGAAGGCAAAACAGTTTTTCTTACCTGCTTTAACAGACTTATTGGAGATTGGATGCAAAAGCAGGTAGCTGAATGGAAAGACAAAATTACTGTTTCCAGTTTGCATAGCTACCTTTTTGAACTGTCCAAGGGATTTGATTATGATAAATCGCAAAGCAATGGACAGGATTTTTATTCTAAATATCTTCCGACTTTACTTAAAGATTCTTTTCAAAAGGGCATATTCAGGCAATTTGATAAATTGATAATTGATGAGGGGCAGGATTTAATCAGAGAAGAATACCTGAACTTGTTTAATTCAATGCTAAAAGGTAGTTTGGCAGAAGGCAATTGGGAAATATATGGAGATTTTGAAAGACAGGCAATTTACACGCAGCTTTCAAAAGAGGAAATGTTTTCACTTATAAAGAAAAAAGCAAATCTCACATGGTTCCTGTTAAAAATAAATTGCAGAAATACAAAACAAATCGGAGAAGAAACTTCTTTAATTTCAGGTTTTGAAAACCCTCCGTATTTGCTTGAAAAACTTGAGGGAATACCCGTAGAATATCACTTTTATTCAGATGAAGTGCCACAAAATAAATTGTTATCTGAACAATTGAAAAAACTTTCTGGCGGTAAAGTGCCATTTAACGAATTAATAATCATTTCCCCAAGAAAGTTGGCAAATTCATTTTTTAATTCTGCATTTGCAATTTTCTCCTGTGCTATTATCCAGGATTCGTATTCTGAATTAAGTTTAATGAGATTTGCCGTTATATCCTTTTGGGACAAATCGCTTAAATCAAACATATTCAGTTCAACACTTTTTAATTCATTAGGCACAATTGGTTTTATTTCATAGGAAGGAATTGCTTCAGTTGTTATTGAATTTGTGAAATCCGTTGCATTGTCGTCCCATAGAGGAGAGCAACCATGTCCTACAGCAAATGTTTTCTTCTTTCTGAAAAGCAGAAGATTTGATTTTTCATCCTCCTTGTCAGTTTTTAACGAAACCGCCTTGTAGGGATAAAAACAATTCTCCTCTGAGCTTACTGAAAATGAAACCTGAAAAAAGCAGTCCTCATTTCTTATATTTTCTGTCCCTCCTGTATTTGTATTAATCAATGTGAAAGTAAGCAGATGTATATCATTGGTAATTCCTTCTCCGTGAGTTCTGTTACGTATATTCAATTTCAGATTTATTTCCCTGCCGTCTTTATCTATTAAATTTTTGTCAAGAAAAGTTCCTGATTTAGTAGGAATTTCATACGAATTCAAATTGAAATCCTGATTTACTGGAATTCTATAATAAGCTTTTCGCATCATTGCTGTTCCATCCTCCTTCAAATAAGAATAATCTTTGATTTCATAAACAGCGACATTTACGGAAACCTTAAATCCTTTTTGAGGAATTCTTAAAAAACAACTGAAGCCCATTGCAGATGGCAGAAAACTGTTTGACAAACCGATTTCCTCTTCAAAATCCTCACTTAAATCTACAGGAGCTTTACTCTCTTCGGTTTTTACAGGGTCATCACTATTCTTTTTTTCTTCTTCAACAGTTTCTAAGACCGCCTTCTCCTCAGTTGCTGTTGACTCCGCCTTATCAAAAGTTGCAGATTTTGGGAACAATATCCCTGCCCCATATCGCAATCTTGGTGGTTCATTAAGCAGGATTTCCTCACCATTCTCCTGTATATGGGGTTTCACAGGGTCAGGGCCAATTAATTCACGTTTTATAAATTTTAAAATGTCATTTCTCATTGAGTTTCCCTTTTAGAATTTCCTTGTAATCATTCCTTGTTGAATTAGCCAACAGGAGTATTAAACCATATCTTGCCCTGCTCATCCCCACATACAATAATGATTTGGCTGTCTCACTCTTTAAATC
>JABDEY010000089.1 GCA_013286805.1 Bacteroidota bacterium
TGGCGTATTTCCCCGCACAATTCTTCACCAATATAAGGGCTGAATTTATGCCGGTATAGAATTGAATCAGCAGACACAACAAATTTCTTTTCCGGATCCCAAACCACCAGATCCGCATCATATCCCTTTTTAATCTGCCCCTTGCTGCCACCAAAACCTATAAAGTCAGCTACATTCCCGCTCATCAAGGCAGAAATTTCAGTCAGGTCAAACCCTCTTTTTTTCGCTTCCGTCCAAACCACAGGTAAAGAAAACTGCACACCCGAAATACCACCCCAGGCCTCCAGTAAATTCCCCGATGCTGTCTGCTTCAGATCAGCCGGAGCCGGAGAATGGTCAGTCACTATAAAATCTATCACGCCTTCTTTCAATCCATTCCATAAATGCTCCCTGTTTTCCCTTTCACGTATAGGAGGCGTACACTTAAAAAGCGTATTCTTATCCGGAATATCCTCTGCACAGAAATGCAAATAATGTGGACAAGTCTCTACAGTTAAAGGCAAACCTTCTGCCCTTGCAGCTTTAATCTGCGGCAGCGAATCCGCAGACGACAAATGAACAATATGAATAGGGCTTTTAAATGCCCTGCAAAGTTCAATCGCAAGCGCCACAGCCTTATCCTCCCATGATTTTGGACGTGAATTCAAAAACGCCGAATAGCTGCATGGATTCTTTTCGAATGCAGCAATACCTGCATGTACCTCATCCAGCTCTGCATGCACCAATAAAGGAATCTGATGTCTTGCCAAAACAGAAAGCCCCTTTCTCAAATCAGCCTCACTCACATTTGGGAAATCAGCAATACCAGAATGTGTCAGAAAAGCCTTTACCCCCAAAACACCAGCCTTAATCAAACCCTCCAGTTCATCCGAATTGCCTGGAACCATCCCACCCCAGAATCCGCAATTACAATATAACTTCCCCTCTGCTGCTGCTAACTTCTCCGAAAATGTACTGACAGAAACAGTCACCGGACTCGAATTCAGCGGCATATCCACAAGTGTGGTAATACCTCCTGCGACACCCGCTTTCGTAATTGTCTCAAATCCCTCCCACTCCGTTCTCCCGGGCTCATTGATATGCACATGAGAATCAATCAACCCAGGCATCACCACGAGGTTACCAACATCTTCAATAAAAACCTCCGCTCCACCTGTTTTCTGAACGCCTGCCCCCTTCCTAACTGCCAGATCCTTACTCACCGTCCCTTCAACCACATCACTGATGAACCCATCTTTAATGAATACAGTAGCCTCCACCAGTTTCCCTGCAAAAAGCACGCGCTTGCTATGAATTCCGGAATCCGGCATTTACTTGCCTGCAGGAACCGGCTGATTCTGCTGCATCTGTTTCATCTGCTCGACAAACTTCTGTCTTTGCTCAGGGGTCATATTCTGAATATCCGAAGCGCTTGGCATAGTTCCGGGAGTATACGAAGCACTCTCCTGCTTTTTATAATCAGCCGGAATCTGAAACAGGTCCGCCGAAAGGCTCTTTTTTTCAAAGGTAACAAGCTCAACCGTCACAGACCCCTCGCGTCCTCCCTGTGCTTTGTAAACCGATTTTACAGGAAATCCATCCGCCTGATTGTCCTCCAGGGCCTTATACAATTTGGCATTCCCCATATACTTCTGGCCTTTAGGTTTGTAATTAGCATAATCAGGAATATCCTTTGATGTCCACATATCGTAGTTAACTTTTCCTTGTGTAATGCTCACGTGCGTACAATTATAATTTCCGACCTTTTCCTTACCCAGCACTTTTACCGCACACTCCTGATTCTCGTCCTTAACCTTATCATCAGACGTTGTAACAATTTCCTTATACGTCTTAGCTGTCTCATTCAGCTGATAATGCGTAGTGGGCTTATCCTTTTGAGTAATGTAAATCATATTCATCTTGCCACCAGGCATGGCAGGAATATTCATCTGCATTTCAGAACGCGAATTGCCATCGAGATAATAAGCAACCATAGTACCGTTCATATTTTGATCGCTGCTCATTTTATATTCAAGGTGAGCTCCGTTTTGGGCTAATGCAGCCATAGCTGTCACAACCAGGCCAATTGAAGTCAGAGTTTTTTTCATTGATTTATGATTTTCTTTGTTTATACAATTTCCTGCAAAGATGCAAAATTGTCATTCTGTTAATGCAGCCCAGGCAGATATTTTTTCTTTAGCCGGTTTGTACATGCTTTGCCAGGTAAGAATGAAATGAAATATTTTGTAGTTTTATAAGCAAAAATAACAACCTGCATGCATTTCTACCGCTCAGTATTGATTGCGTTAATTCTGATTTCCGCTGAAACAGGGCAGGCGCAATGCACAAACGCAGTTACACTTCAATATCAATCAGAAATCCAGTTCACAAGTCCCCAACAGGCCTTTGCAAGCCATCATGACAACACAGGAAAAGCATACCTGTATGTTGCCTCCAATGATCAGGGGCTGAGAATTTACGATTTATCCAACGTAACCTTACCCGTTCTCGTGAAAACAATTCCCATTGATTCATTTGCAAATATGTATGTAATGAACCTGACACAATCCGGTAATTATCTTTATCTGACACTGGGAAATAGTTTTGTAACAAGTTCAAAACCTGGAATGGCAATTGTTGATGTCACGACACCAGCCACGGCAAAAGTAAGTACCGTCTGGAACTGGTCAAAACCCTCCGGAGGGGGCGGTATAGTTGCAGTGGAAGGCAATTACGCATATCTGGGAGCCATGGGGCAAGGATTGATTATTCTGGACATAGCGAATAAATCAAATGCAGTATTTGTATCGCAATACATTCCTTCCATTTCCTTTCCAAATCCTGTTAAACCGGATTCCAGTAAATACAACGCCCGGGGAATGGTGGTAAAGAACAGTATTGTTTATTTATGCTACGATGCAGGGGGCTTTAGAATTATAAATGCCACAAATAAATCAAGTCCTGTGGAAACAGGCAGATATTCCAATTCCTTGCTGTTAAACAAAACAAGAGCATACAACAATGTAGTAATAAATGATACACTTGCTTACATAGCTGTTGATTATTGCGGGATGGAAATACTGAATATTGCTGATACTGCTGCCATAAAAGAAATTGGCTGGTGGAATCCCTGGAATTGTCAGGCTTCTACAAACGATTGGTTTAACAGCCCCGGTTTTGCAAATGAAATAGCATATGATGATAATTGCAAGTTGGTATTTCTTGCATCCGGCAACAGCAATCTGGACGTAGTAAATGTATCAAACCCTGCACACCCTGACTCCTGTACAAGTTATCAGGGCGCAGGAAGCGGACAGGGTACCTGGGGAGTCAGTCTATACCAGAATGAACTTTTTCTTTCCTATATCTATGTACCCCTTTGTATTCCGTTTTGTTCTAACTGGGGTGGCGTCAAAATGCTAAACTGGAAAAGCCCTTGCTATACAACAGAAGTCAGGGAGCAGAATAATACCAATCCAATGGAAATATACCCCAATCCTTCAAATGGAACATTCACAATTAATATTCCATTATCAATAGGAGAAATAGCGGCATCTGTTTTTACTCCCCTTGGAAAATGTGTGTACAGTAGGGAATTTGCAGCTGGTCAGGCAAAGAGCTTCAGTATGTCAATGAACGATGTAACCCCAGGGCTTTATACATTGATTATAAAAAGCTCCGCTAAGACATATTACCGGAAATTACTGATAACCAAGTAGCAGCTCGTATATTTAGATAGGTTTTCCAGTCAAAATAATGTACATTCAGCAAAGCTTCGTTTTGATTAAGAAACAATACGCCGTTACTAAACCATTCTGAAATAAACTATTCTGCTTGAAACGCACCCTCACCACTTTCCTTTTTGCCGCCCTCTTATCCTTTATGGGAGATGCTCAGCCCGACTTAATCCTGCACTCCGGCACAGTCACCATTCCAACTCTGCAAACAGGCGACCTGCTCACGCTCAAATTAAATATCAAAAATCAGGGAAGCGCAATTGCAGGAGAAAGCCACATAGGAATTTACATCTCCACCACCACCAGTTTCACAAGCGCCAATCTCCTTAGCGAAATTTCACTTGAAGCCCTAACTCCAGGATCCTCTGATACAGCCATCCAATTTGCATATCCTCTTCCCTATAATTGCGGCCCCGGCACAAATTATGTACTCATTGCAATCAATAACCTCAAGGCCGACAATGTAATCGAATCGGACACGAACAACAACAAATCAGCATTAGTCCCTTCCCTGACAATAAGTTCAACACCCGGCGAATTACAAAAACTACCCTACCCGGTTATATTCATTCATGGATTAACTACAAGTGATTCCGCCACCTGGTATCCCCTGATGACAGCATTGCAAAATGATTATGGCTGGGCTTACGGAGGTCGCATGGACTTTTGTTTAAACTATGACAACAACCTGAAAACATCCAACCTGGTGACCGATTATAAAGACCTGACAAATACTGCTAACCTGCACATAGGCGATTTTTATTCCATGAACTTCAATATTAATCCCGATGGCACAAAAATATATACCAACACCTGCGAAAGCGACGAATCTGCCGTAGTTAAACAAGGCAAAGCAGTTAAAGATGCCATTGCGCATGTATTAAGCACCTCTGGCAGAGACAAAGTCATCCTTGTAACACACAGCATGGGAGGGCTTGCAGCAAGAGAATACCTCGAAAAACCAGCTAACTGGCAGCCCGATTCCCAACATCATGTAGCCAAATTAGATGCAGTTGCCGCGCCAAACGGAGGAAGCAATGCAAGTACCGGAAATGCCATACTCGATATTTTCCTCTCCAAAGTGGACGAAATGTCAGAAGCAGTCCGGGATTTAAGAACAACCTACCCAACCAGCCTCGATTCCGGCATTTACCTGTTTGGCAAAAGTGAAAACGAAATATCCACAACTTCCTTTTACAATACTGATGTAAACTGCAATGGAGTTTCAGGCGACAGCATAACAGGATTAAATCAGCTGAAATTAACATTGCCAACAGACCTCAGATATACCTGTCTGATAGGTGTAGGAAGCGTACTTCCCGGAGGAGGCGATGGAGTCGTTACTGAATATAGCGCATACCTCCCCAACTTTAGAAAGGTAACCGCAGATACTATATGCATCAATGATCCCAGCCTGTTTGATGTATTACACACCCTTGAATCGAAAATGATTGCAAAAATGCTCCAGGGCATGGATGAGCCAGGTGAATCCGCAAATAGCATGAACACCACTTCCTATGCAGTTTCACTCAACCAGGTGTATGTTGGATTAATCACCTCTCAAAGCATGGGAAACCCCTCACCGGATAATACACTCGATTATGACACCTATCAAATCAGTATAACTCAAAAAGGAAAACTGAAAATAAATATCCTTGACATTCCTCTTGCACAATACACGGTTGAAATCATTGACGCCGCCAACAACTTAATTGCATCAGCAGCAAGCAATGGAAAAAGCAACATAGACACCAGTATCAACATCAGCCCCGGCACTTATTATTGCAAATTCTACGGGCATCCGATAACTCCTTATGCTGGCACTAAATATCCCCAATATGCCTTCGCCTTCAACTTTCAGTCCATTACCGGAATAAGTGAATCTACCGGAAACAATTTCTTTCAAAGCAAAAGTTACCCTAACCCATTTACAGGCTCAACCACACTTTCATTCGAATTGCCGGTTACAGCAAACACCTCTGTTAAACTTTTTGATATTTATGGATCTTTGATTTCAGTAATCTCTGATGGTCAGATGACAGAAGGCCTGCATCAGCTCTCCCTTGAGGGTAACTCCCTGGCGGACGGAATGTATTTTTACACAATTGAATCCGGAAACATACTCGAAAGGCACAAGATTGTCCACCTGAAATAATTTACTACTGAATAGAAGTAATCAGTGTACTTCCCCCCTTGCTTTCAGTCTTCACGATTCCAAAGCCCGGACAAAACCATTCAGTACCCTCAATATTGACAGCAGGCATATTCATATTCAGGGTTTTCATTTTAGTAGTCACCTTGCTGGTAAACGTAATCTTATAGCAATCCCAGGTCCCCGCGGCAGAGGTAATCGCTTCTTTCGCGACCACCTTTCTGTTCGAAGTAAGCATGTCAGTCGTCTGTTCCATTCCGGACACATTGGAAGCCATCGTAAAAGAAGCATCCTTCAGTGCGTCACCCACGTTTAAGTTCGCAGGATATTCGATATAAAAATTACTCACCTCCGCGCTTCCACTCGTCTCTTGTTTTTGAGGTCCCTTAGGCAGATTCATTTTCATATCCATCATCAACATCCCATCGGCACATTTAATGGTGTTCGTACTTGTGGCTCCGGCCTTCCCGTTCTTGTCAAATGATTGACTATTGATAGTCGCACTAACTGCATTTCCTGCACTCGCCACATTACTCACCTTTATGACCGACTTACCCTTTGGCTTCCCATCCTTATCATAGATCGTCCTTTCAATTGTCTTATTATTTTGTAAAAAATAATACCCGCTGCAATCCTGAGCATAGTCATTTATTGACATTATCGCGAAAAGAGAGATAAGAAATAAGGCGGACACATTTAATTTATTCATAGTCTGAAAATTTTATTTTGATTTTATTAAAACAATGCCGGATTCAAAATCCGGCCACGAAATTAGAAAATAAAACGTAATATTAGATTCATTAATCAATACCAGACTGTTCATGTCCATTCAGCAGATTAAAAAATCTCAATTACAAACAACCACCTGGGCAGGAGGCACAACCACACAATTAGCAATTTACCCCGCCACCGCAGAGTACAAATCATTCAATTTTGATTTCCGCATTAGTTACGCAACAGTCGAAGTCCCGGAATCTACATTTACATTCATGCCAGGAGTCACCAGGCATTTAATGATACTGAAAGGGTCGCTGGAAATTAACCACATTGATCGGTATCAAAAAACACTCGAAAAATTTGATCTTGATATTTTTAATGGTGAATGGCCTACCAAGGCTAAAGGAAGAGTAAGCGATTTTAACTTAATGACAAGAGGTACTACTTCAGGTAGCCTCGAATCACTTATACTGCCAGCAGGAATATCAAAGGCCCTTTCTATAAATGAAAAACACTCCCATACCGGACTTTATTTACTCTCCGGAAGGCTAACAGTTAAATTGAAAACAGAAGATTTAAAAATGGAGGCAGGAGACTTTATTCTGTTTAATAAAATTACTTCCCAAATTTGCATGCTTACTGCCAATACCACGTGCGAGATTATTGTTTCTACCATTCTGCTGGCTGAGTAACGGATAATTAAAAAAACGACGGATTGACTTTTATTCCCTTTTTTGCTCCTTGATTAAATTTTAATGAGACCCATTAGCGTCCTAATGTGGAAGAATCAATAATTGAATGATTGGCATAGCAAAAATTAATGGCAACAGCGATTTGTTGCGAAATATTTGCCTGAATTCCTTTCTAATTAAGAATCTTATTGTTCTCAAACTTAACTCTTTAATGAACCACTCTTTTCCCTGATTTAGGATGCCACATCCAACGCAAAAATCGAATCTCCTCCAAATTAAGATCAAAACCTCAACTTTTGAGTGATATATGTCATTTTTGAAACTGACAACCCTCATTTATCTTCTTAACTACAGTCTCTACCTTAGTTCAAATTAAAAAAATATGGAACTTTTAACAACATCTAAATCTATGTATCTGCTCGAAGCGGGTCTTGAAGTACTTCATCAACAGAGTAATGAATGGCGCAGTGAGGTGGCATTTTGGAAAGATGAGCTGTCGTTCTTTTACAAATTGATTGCAAAGAATAAAAATAATAAGATGCCATCAGGGTCTAAAAGTGCTATTGAAAAAACAGAAGGGGAATTGTCTAAGATCATAAGTGGTGAATTGGATGAATTGCAGAAAGAGGTTGATCTCCATGAATATTTCTTAAGCCAAATGCTGGGCACAAGGAAGGCCGATCAGCGCGATTACAGGGAAAATCATAAAGAACTGACAATAAAATTTACCGGTTTTGAAAAACGATTTAAATCATTAAAAATGGAAATTTTCAAACT
>JABDEY010000090.1 GCA_013286805.1 Bacteroidota bacterium
GGGAGCCAAAGGGCTTATCAGTACTGCGGGGTTTGAGTCGGTTTGTGAAGCCATGTATATGGGCAAGCCTGTGTTTATGGTTCCGGTGGAAGGGCATTATGAACAATTCTGCAATTCACGGGATGCCTTTAAAGCAGGTGCCGGAATTTATGACAAAAGTTTTCATATCACCCGTTTTTTGAATTACCTTGCAAGTTACAGGAGCACCTCTGAAAATTTCAGAGACTGGGTGAATCAATCCTCCAATAAAACAATGGAGCAGTTAAAAAGTATTTTATAATGGCAGGAACAACTAAAGAGACTATCGCAGGAGCTATCACATGAAGGAAACGAAGGGTAAACGCGCCTGTATTATTATTAACCCTGTTTCGGGAGGCACGGATAAAAAGCAGGTATTGGAGGTCATTAAACAAAATTTTCCTAAGGACATTACCTACGAAATTATTGTTTGGGAAAAGCCGGAACAAAAGGAGGAAATCATACAAAAGATCCGGGAGCGTAAGTATGACATAGTAGTCGCAGCCGGCGGAGATGGCACAATCAATCAGGTGGCTCAGGCGATTAAAGACACGAATACTGCATTGGCTATCATCCCACTTGGTTCGGGCAACGGTCTTGCGAGGCATCTGAATATTCCGATGAATGCAAAGAAGGCTGTAGAACTTATCGGGGCAGGGGGTAAGGAGATTCTGATCGATGCCTGTGTCGTAAATAATATGCCTTTCTTTTGTACTTCCGGAATAGGGTTTGATGCCCTGATTGGAAAATTATTTGCAGAGAGTAAAACCAGAGGCTTCCTTACCTATATCCGGCTGACACTTTCCAGCTTTATCAGGTACAAGCCCCAGCGGTATGATTTAAACATTGACGGAAAGACAATCAGCAGCATGGCCTTTCTGATCACCTTTGCCAATGCCTCGCAATATGGTAATAATGCCTATATTGCCCCTCAGGCAGATATCAGTGATGGTTTTATAGATGTAGTGATTCTGAAACCGTTTAAGTTCTGGCAGATGCTGCCCATTGGGTCCAGGATGTTCAATAAAACCTTAAACACTTCACCTTATGTGGATGTTTACAAAGGGCAAAACATAAGCGTAACCAGAAAATCTTCAGGCCCGGTACATTTTGACGGAGAGCCGGAGGAAATGGCTACTTCCATCAATTACAGGATCAGTAAAGGATCTGTCAGGGCAATCGTTCCGGTTTAATTTTGCTTGTGCCAACCGAAGACAGGTTAACGAACCACAATGAATTTTTTAGTTTCTGCAATTGATTCTGATTGAAACCGGAATAAGTAGGTTCCTGCATTTAAGCCATCCGCAATTAAATTGAGTTGATGTTCTCCTTCTGCATCTCCGGCAATTTCCTGCAGGGAAATCCGCCTACCGTAAACGTCAAGTACTGTCAGCGTGGTGTTCCCGCTTTGAGGCAAAACATAACGGACGGTAAAAGAATGGCTGACAATAGTCGGATACAAAGAAAAGGAACCGGCTTTAGTCTTTTGTTGCAGGGGATTAATCCCCGTAGAGCTGCTGCCATTGAAATGAGCTCCAACATGGCCCTGAGTACCCCAGGCGGATACCCTGAAAATTTTCACATCCGTCACTCCTGCAGCCCGGTCATTGGGCGGGTCGGTACGCACTGCACGAAGCTGAGTCAGGGTATTGAGAATAGAGGTTGTATCTGCCCTTACCGTATGAACTTTACTAACTACATCATCGCAGGGATTTCCTTTCGTTACGTTACCTATAAAATCTGAATTGGCATTTGGTGAAGTCTGATCCTGCCAGGTTGAATCTGTTGTCCCGCCAATTTTATTGCTTTGACCAAAATCGTTGAAGGCACACAGCACATTTAATTTTGATCCATCGCCGGTTAGAGGAACAAATGTCCGGGGAGCATTGTTCAGGTGATTCAGCAATAAGGTCAGATTCCCGCTAAAATTATCTGTGTTGATCATGGGATACGCGGCATTTGTGAGCAGGTTCCAGGACATGCAGATGACTGAAACAGAACCGTTGGTATTACTCAGATTGAGCAGTCCGCTGGTGCGGGCATAGTCGCCTTCATTCCACATTCCTTCTGCATCTATCCTTCCTCCGTTGGAAACGGTAAACAGGTTTTGGTCATCACCGGTAGCACCTGCAAGTAATGAGATCTGACCATTGGTTTTTCCACCGGAAGAAAGTACCGGACCGCCATTGGCCTTTATAAGGCCATTGACTGCAGTGCCAGGTAACCAATCCACAAAAGTGATATCGGAGTTCTCAATGCCGTCGATCAATGTGCCAATGTCGCATTGTCTGGTCCAATCCGTCCCTCCGAAATTTGCCTGATTGGCGTAAATGCGTCCTCCCGTCTGGTCAGCATTTTCAATGACGAGGGCTTCGGGTCCGGTATAATTTCCATACGGTACATTTAACAGTAAATCTTTGATCGTTGCCCTGCTGGGTCCCAGAAGGCTAAGCAAAGGGCCAGTCGCCGTATTAATTGCATTCCAGATAAGGCTTGTTGTAGCACCTGTCCCTAGCCCATCGCCGATAATCTGCATATCGCTTGCAGCAGGTACTGTGATGGTTGCATTTATTTTATACTGGCCAAAAGGAATGTGAACAACCGGCTTGGTGCCCAGCGCCTGCATTGCTGCAGAATCAATTTTGGATTGAATTTCGGCTGCATCATTGCCGGTGCCTTTCAGCACATCATACACTTTACGCTTCAGGTTCTGAGGTGTACCGGGTAAAGGTAGCGCTGATGGATAGGGAATAGCAGTAGTATCCATCACACTATTATCAATTGCATAAAAGTCACCCCATTGTTCGTCTGCTCCTGAAACAAATCCATTGGGATCTTTGGTCAGATCATTGCCAAGGGAGTCCAATAAAGTAAATTCACTCACTTCAAAATTTCCCTGATTCTGCCCTGACTCAAAATCAGGGTCAAGCAGGGTGTTTTTGGCAGGTGTCTTTGCACTGCTAAACGAAAAGCTATCAAACCATACAGTTCCCGTACTGGTCGGGGTGGTAATGCCATTCAGGTAAATCATGGCGCTTAAAGCAGCTGCAGGAGCAGTGATCGTTTTGGAATAATTTGTCCATCCATTGGTTCCCGTAATTGTTCCTATTGTATCAGCCTTCATAAATCCTGCTGCCAATCCGCCAACAAAGGGTGCAGGATAAGGTGTGTTATACCAGAAGACGATCATGTAAGCGTCTGTATTAACAGTTGTACTTTTCATCCAACCGGAAACAAGGTACGCGGTGTCTGGAAATATACTCAGGTTTTGCCATACGTTTCTGGGAACTGCTGCTGCCGGCAATACAATTTGCTCACACCAGGTTCCGGCCTGTGCACCGGTGTTAACGATAGACCGGCCACCCGAGGTATTTGCCACCCAGGGTGATACAGCCAATAGTTCATACATCGAATAAGGTGTTTTGTTTTTCATCGTATAGGTGATTGGATTGGCGCCCCCCGTAAAAGTCTGGCTGCTTTCTACATCGAGGATATCCCAGTTGAATCCCCAATTATTTGAGCCAAGCAACTGGAAATCCTGTGGTGAAGTTCCACCGCCGCTTGCAGGTGCTGAAACAGTATATTTTACCGCAATCCTTTGTGTTCCCATCGGGCAGTTCCATTTTATTCCGAAAGGGGCTACATCTGTTTCAAAACTTGTGGCTGCATTTCCATCTATGCCTTTTTCAATTTGTTTATTTACCAGGTTACCTGCTCCCAACCCGTGGTCGCGTGGATCAAATATTGGCTGAAAGGGCCATTTGCTCCATTTGGAATTCAGCATGGAAAAAGCATTACCTATGAACATATTGGCAACAGGATAGCCAGGACCAACTCTTACCGGAGCCAAAGAATCTTTAGTTGTCCGGAAGAGGTTATCCAGCATAACCATATCCGTACCTGCTCCTGAATAAAATGAATCCACATTGCTGTAGACTTTATTCCCTCTTAGATAGGCCGCTGTTCCGGCATAAAAGCATTTGGCATTAATGGAAGTATTGTTGACGATGACATTTTTATAAGGGGAAGAACCAATGTCATAGGTTTTTGAGCGGATAAAAACATTGTCATAAATCTGAAAATAACCGATACACTGGTTGATGGCAAGGTTACAATCCTGAAAGAGGCAATGCCAGACCCATTGATCGAGGCTGTTCCAGTTGCAGGAAGCAATGCCGGTGGCACAATTGATGAAGCTGCATCTCAAAATGGAATTTTCGGCCTGTCCCTGATTCGTACCACTTAAATCAAAGCCTGTGCCGTTTTTGAAATCCTTAAAAACAAGATCGCTGAATTCGTTGTGTGTGGAAAATCCACCCAGTTTAAACAGACCTCTCTGGGCTTTATTATTACCTTCAAAAGTAAAGCGGCTGATCCTCAGGTACCAGCCTGTCAGGCTGAACATGGCGCTGCAGGTGGCAGGCCCGTTCCAGGAAATAATTGTTGTGGCAGGATCTTCGCCGATGATTGCCATCCCGTCATAACTGAATCCGTTCTGAGGATTATATAAGGAGTCATTGATCAGGTAGGTGCCAGCGGGGAAATAAAGCACATTGAAACTGTCTTTGGCAGGGTTCTGCATAGCTAAGAGCGCTGCATTGATGGCGGGAGCATCATTCGTGACGCCATCGCCTTTAGCCCCGAAAACAGTTTTTACATTCTTCCAGCTCCTGAATGGCCCGGAAAATTCCTCGCCGGTTTGGAAGTATTGAACAGTTTGTCCGAAATAAGTAATCGGGGTTACAATTGAAATGAGAAAACAAATAAGCAGGGGAGATTTAATTTTCATTTTACAATTTTTTGAGTATGTAGTTGCATTGTTTTCACGTATACTGCAACGTGTCAGGTGTTGGATTGGTACATTAGCTAATTTAAACAATAAACGCAGAACTTCCAATTGCCTTCCAAGGGCCGTACACTTGCGTTTTACGGGCTTTAAAATTGTTTTTTAATGACTTAACAATAATTTAACATTGAGTTTAAGATTTAGTGACTTCACATCTGTTCATTTGCATCCGAACAAAACCAACCAAAAACCAAACACAAAAAAACATGAAATTGAAAACATTTACCCTCCAATCAATCTGCCTCGCAGCCTGTGGTATGCTGGCAACAGCAAGCGCAAATGCGCAGCTGGTGGATCCGAATTTTAAACCCGATGGAAACCTCTGGGGTTATGTTTTCGGGGATTATGCAGTTAAATCGCATAGTGATACTTTGAGCAGAGGAGGAGGAAATGTTCAATATAAAGGAACTACACCACTGAACTCGGCAAATACTGCGAGTTCCTCAAATCCTGCACCAGTTAACACAGCTACAAATGCTTTCCAGATCAGACGTATGTACCTGGGTTATGATTACCAGTTTGCCCCAAATCTGGGCGCTTATGTGGTTTTGGCAAATGAACAAAATGTGGATGGCAATGGAAAAAACACCACCTATTTGAAATATGCCTTTGTAAAATGGTCAAATGTGTTTAAAAATTCTAACCTTATCATGGGACAGTACCAGACCTGTTCCTTTGCATCTGGTTTTGGAACTGAGCCTTTATGGGGCTATCGTTCTGTGGAAAGGACGCTGATGGATATGCATAACATGGATGGGTCAACAGATCTTGGAGCTTCTCTGGAAGGAAAGGTTTGGTCTCAAAAAATTGCCCCGGATTCTTTAAAACCAGCCTTTGTAGGTTATGCCCTGCAGGTTGGAAATAATAACAGCGCTACGCCAAACGCTTCCAACTTTAAAAAAGTAAGAGGTACGCTGTTTGTTACCGCGATGAACCAGAAACTTACTTTAGGTGTGTATGGTGATTATCAGAATACGCAATTTTCTCCTTACCACACCAGTAATTTAACTGCAAAAGCATACGTGTCCTATAAAACAGAAAATTTCAGAATAGGATTTGAAATGTTTGAACAAACCAACCTGAATTCAGATATCTACAAGACTTACAATGCAGATACCAAAACCTATAAAGGAAATGATACAGCTACCGGAATTCAAATGGGATGGTCTGTATTTGCATCAGCAAGAATCATTAAGAGCAGGCTGAATGTTTTCGCAAGATATGATATGTACACGCCGGACACAAAATTCAATTCCAATAATCAATATTCTGCTGTTTATGGTGGCATCAAAGGAGTGAATATGAGTTCCGCTACTTTTTACACGCAAACCTTTGTTACTGCAGGATTTGACTGGACACCAAATGCAAGATTGCACATCATGCCAAATATCTGGTATAATGCGTATAATACAATGAGTGGACTTACTACTTCAGGGCCAGGTGGAACCGGAACTGACTTGTCTGCGAGGGTGAAAAGTGATAACGACCTGGCCTACCGGGTGACCTTTTATTTTCTGTTTAACCAGAAGAACAGAGTGAGCAATAATGGGATGGATAACTAAAACAGCATTAAACTTTGAATGTAAATAACAGAACCAGAAATTAGAAATTAAAAAATGAACTACGAAGCAAAGCGAAGTAACTCGGAGCAAAGCGAAGAAATCACAGGCTCCGCTGTAAGTAATAGCAATGATGCGAGTAATCACGCATCCAAAAAAAACAAGAGCATGAGTAAAAAAGCAATCTGTATAATAGCCGCGGCGGGTCTTATGATGGCCTTCACAGGCAAGATGGATATAAAAGTAAAAGGCAGCGACACTGTGTTGCCATTGTCCCAGAAAGAAGCAGAGAACTTCATGAAGAAGAACAGTGATGCTTCCATCACAGTTGTCGGAGGCGGTTCAGGAATTGGAATTACTGCTTTGCTGGACGGCAGCACTGACATTGCCATGTCTTCAAGAGAGTTAAAGGTTGACGAAAAGCTGAAACTCAAGGAGAAGAAGATTAAGCAGGTAGTTGTTGCATTCGATGCGCTTGCAGTAATTGTAAACCCAAAGAATAAAGTCAGCCAACTGACCCGGGAACAAATAGAAGGAATTTATACCGGAGCAATTGTGAACTGGAAAGAAGTCGGCGGGGATGATGAAAAGATTGTCGTTTATTCCAGGGAAACAAGTTCAGGCACGTATGAGTTTTTTAAAGAACACGTAATGGCTAAAAAAAACTACGCTGCTGCTGTCCTGAATATGCCTGCAACTGGAGCTATCGTACAATCAGTAAAGCAAACCAAAGGTGCAATTGGTTATGTAGGCCTTGCGTATCTGGAGAAAGAAGTGAA
This sequence comes from Bacteroidota bacterium, assembly GCA_013286805.1. Classification (GTDB taxonomy): domain Bacteria; phylum Bacteroidota; class Bacteroidia; order JABDFU01; family JABDFU01; genus JABDFU01. The sequence continues at coordinate 7,203 of JABDEY010000090.1, forward strand.
GGATATAGCTGTTTCCTATGACGGGAAAACCTTTGTAAAGGCAAGCATGAAAGCTGCAAAGGATCATACTTATCCTGTTTCCCGCCCTTTGTATTATTTCTATGCAGGAGCTATTGAGGCCAAGGTGAAGCCGTTTGTGGATTATATTCTTTCTTCTGAAGGACAAAAAATTGTTGAAGAAGTCGGATACGTGTCCATAAAATTGGAGTTATAAGGTTGTTGTTTAGTACTCACAGGATCCGGATTTCGGACAAAGCCCTTCTTTTTGGAAGGGCTTGTGAGTTAAAATAGACTCCTGCAGGAACGCGCAGGGTGGGTGAAAACAAGATCAGAGAGATTGAAAAAATCACTTAATAAATTCATTGAAAAAGTAATTGAAGGCCTATTGTTCCTCAGCGGTTCAATGACCAGCCTTGTTTTTTTGCTGATTGTTTTATTTCTATTCCGGGAGGGCTGGGGTTTGTTTAATCAAACCCCCGTAGAAAAGGGCTCTGTCCTGGCTATAAATAGGAGTAATCCTGTAAAGGAGTTAACCCCGAAGCAGATTAAAAATATTTTTGATGGGAAAATCACCAATTGGAAGGAATTTGGTGGTAATGCGGATTCCATCATTTTATTTTCAGTAAATGATATTGGCAATTACTTCTCCGGGGCGGAATTAGGTGACACCTTGCAGTTTGTCCCTCAGCGCATGAGTGAACTAATTGGTAAAAAATCGGGCATACTTGCATTTTTTCCGCTGGAGTACAAATACAAAAACTTTGAGGGGAAGATTCTTCCCATGGAAAAAATCACCTTGTCGGGTTTCTTAAAAGGCAG
>JABDEY010000091.1 GCA_013286805.1 Bacteroidota bacterium
CACAGATTATCAGATACGATCCTTTAAATAACGATACAATTGTTGCATTGGCTACTCCAAATGGAGTAGGCGCGATAAGCATTATACGTGTTTCAGGAAAAAAAGCTTTTCGGATCTGCAGCCAACTGTTTTATAAAATGAATGGGGAAGCTGTAGACGTGACGCAATTAAAGTCTCATACGCTCCATTTGGGAGTTATCAAAGAGAAAGATATTGTATTGGATGAGGTTTTACTGAGCGTCTTCATTGGCCCTAATTCGTATACGGGAGAAAATATTGTCGAGCTGTCCTGTCACGGTTCACTTTTCATTCAACAACAATTAATTCAATTATTCATTCGTCTTGGGGCCCGGCTGGCAGAAGCAGGTGAATTTACCTTCAGGGCTTTTTTTAATAATAAACTTGACCTGGCCCAGGCAGAAGCAGTGGCTGACCTGATTGCATCTACTTCTGCTACCTCTCATCAGGTTGCCTTACAGCAAATGAGGGGAGGCTTCTCCGGAAAAATAAAAATTTTGCGCGAGAATCTTGTGAATTTTGCTTCTCTTATTGAGCTTGAACTTGATTTCAGTGAAGAAGATGTAGAATTTGCCAATCGTAACGATTTGAAACAGCTCGTATTGTCAATTCAAAAAGTCATTTATCGGCTTGTTGAGTCCTTTGAACTGGGGAATGTCATTAAAAATGGTATTCCTGTGGCTATTGTCGGCAAGCCCAATGCGGGGAAATCTACCTTGTTGAATGTGCTTCTCGAAGAAGAAAGGGCAATTGTCTCTGAGATTCCGGGAACAACAAGAGATACCATTGAGGATGAAATGAGCATTGACGGCATCTTATTTCGTTTTATAGATACCGCCGGTATTCGCCCTACTTCTGATATGATCGAAAAGATTGGGGTTTCCCGCACCTTTGAAAAAATCCAGAAGTCCTCCATTGTTGTTTATTTGTTCGATGTCCATGAACTGACGAGTAAGGCCCTTCAGGCTGAAGTGGATGAAATAAAGGAGCACCTGAATGTCAATTCCCAGCTTATTATCGTTGGTAATAAAATTGACAAGGAAGACATGTCCTATACTGAAAGGGAGTTTGCGGCCTTCAGGGATATTCTGTTTATCTCTGCCAAGGAACACCGGAATATGGATGTCCTTCGTAAGCGCTTTGTTGACTTGTTTGACAGCCGGACGATCAATGTTACAGAAACCGTAGTCACCAATGCCAGACATGTTCAGGCTCTGCAAAATGCGGGGAGTGCGCTTGAAAAAGTGTTTGAGGGTTTGAACAAAAATATCTCCGGGGAATTAGTCTCCGTGGATGTTAAAAGTGCATTACATCACCTTGGCCTTATTACGGGGGAAGTCACTTCTGATGACCTTTTGCAAAATATTTTTTCCAAATTCTGTATCGGAAAGTAAATCCATTACAGTACTGATACCTTCACAGTCCTCTGATAGGAATTATTTGAAATCCGTATGTAATAAATTCCTTTGGCAAGTCCCATAACATTTAATTGCGTTTCAAAAGCATTAATAGCAGGCGTAACGGGTTTATTTGAAATCAGCCTGCCTTCCAGGTCAAACATTCCAAGTTCCACATTTTCATTTGAGGGCAGATTGCCTGCCTTGATATTCAGTTGATTTCCGGACTGATATGCTGTGAGATTTACAATGGTACTCGTGCCCGGCATATTTTGTATGCCAGTAGGGCAGGTGGGAAGCTGAAAGGAAAAAATCCGCGTATTAATGTTATTGCCAGCACCAATATATTGGTTGGTATGCCAGAATGTGACCCCATCTGAAGGGTCAACCGAAGTATGTGAATAATCTCCCCAGCGGTTATCTGAGGTCCAGGCAGTCAAGCCAGCGATGGCAGTTGTTTCAGTAAGTGTCATTTGTCCAAGTGCATCGCATTGCGTTCTGCCTGTAAAGCGGGTACCCGGATAAACTGAAGTCGGGTCAGAAACTGAAAAGGCTAAACCAATTGCCCCATTTGCATCCATAGCTATAGCCGGATTCCAGCGACTGACCCCATCGGAGGGGGAGTAGGTGCTTTGCTGAAATATGGACCATTTTTTTGTGGTAGTGTCCTGGTGCATTTCGTACCATCTGATGCCTGCAACTTTTGTAGTCCCACTGCCGGTATTAACAGGGTAGCACATAACTGCAGAATTATATTTAGTCCAGCGCATATACGGTATCCTGTACGAAAAGAATCCATCCAATGCGTCTAATTTGTTAGTGGTACCAGGTTGGGAAATATCCTGCTCCGTTCCTCCCGTAAAATAAGAATTGAATGCCTGTGGAACGATTGTATCGGAAGGAGCAAGTGTACCTGACTTTTTTGTCCAGTTGGCAGTAACCTTATAAGCATAAATCATATCCTTGAGTCCAGCAACTTTCCAGTTATCATCCGTATAATAAAACAGGTATTCAGGAGATCCATAGGGGGGTAATTGGCCGTCTGCATAAAGTGTCTGGGGACAAAAGAATCCGCCCTGGCTAGCCGTATTTGGATTAGAAAAAGAAGGTATAACAATAAATCCGGCAGTCGGATCTCCCGCCAGCATTTTTGTTCTGTCATACACAGTCACTTTCTGGTTGTCACAATTACAGGTTTCATAATACCCGTCCGCCCAGATAGCAAACTTGGGGTAATCTGCATAATCAAGTGAATCAGGCATAAAAGTGTATAAATAATAGGCCCCCCTTGGATCATTTGTCTTGGAAACGGCAAACAAAAGTTCATTTTCGTTGCAGTTGTTGCAGCTGGGATTGTCCTGAAATTCAGTAATGACCCAACGGTCTGCGAACCGGTCATACATGACGACAGGATCTCCTTCATCGGTTGATTTAGGGAATAGTGTTGCCAGATCGATAGATGCAAGAGCAGCAGTTCCGTTCTTATTAAATATCTGATAATTGGAATTAATTGCCTGAACATAATAATCAGGGCCTACCATGCCATTAGGATCTAAAGGGTCAAACCCGGCCAGACTTTGTTGTCCGTCTACGTTTACAATAGTGGTGGCGGCAGTCTGAGTACCCTCTGTTGATTGGACAATCGGATCAGGTGCAGTTTGGGTTGTAATAGCTGAAGGAAGCCCCTGAAACCGGTGTCTTCTGGCATCAGCAGCCTCATGATGCAATCCGTCATTCCTTAAAACGGCAGGATGTTCCTTCGCCAGTTCGCTTAAGGGCCTTGATATTTCAAAATGAGTACACTGTCTGAATTTTGATCCGTCCTGATTGTGAATAACTGATTGCGCGAATACCTGCGCCGAAAGAGCGGCACAGAGAAATAGTATTGATTTTTTCATTGGATTCATCCGGTTTACCTAAAGGTAGTTGATTTAATATAAAATCACAAATGGGATGAATTGAATACGGCTACCTTGAAATAGCTGTATTTTTTTGATACCTTCAAAAAAAATTGCGGAAATGAATTTCACAGCCAGACAAATTGCCGGACTTTTAGGTGGAGAGATTGAAGGTAACCCTGATTTAACAGTTGATAAACTTTCCAAGATTGAAGAAGGTGTACCCGGATCCATATCTTTCCTTGCCAATCCACTGTATACTCCATACCTATATACAACCATGGCCTCATTGGTAATCCTGAAGAAGGATTTTGTCTTAACGAAGCCGGCCTCAGCCACACTTATTCGGGTAGAAAGCCCGGAAAATGCATTCGCGAAACTTCTTGAGCTGTACAATCAGGTGAAACTCAACAAAACAGGGATTTCAAAGCAGGCCGGTATCGAGGAAACTGCTCAATTGGGTACCAATATCTATGCCGGAGCTTTTTCCTATATAGGGGATAACGCAGTTATCGGGAATAATGTAAAAATCTATCCGCAGGTATACATTGGTGATAATGTAACCATTGGGGACAATACCACTTTATTTGCAGGTGCAAAGGTGTATTCGGATTGTAAAATCGGGAGAAATTGCATTATCCATGCAGGATCAGTTATAGGAAGTGATGGATTTCGGTTTGCTCTGCAAAATGACATCAAAAAAGTTCCTCAGATAGGGAATGTAGTTCTGGAAGATGATGTTGAAATAGGTGCCAATTGCGCAATTGACAGAGCAACACTCGGGTCTACCATACTTCGTAAAGGTGTCAAATTCGATAACCTGATTCACATTGCTCATAATGTGGAGGTTGGTGAGAATACGTACATCGCCGCCAATTGTGTCATTGCAGGATCTACAAAAGTCGGTAAAAACTGCCTTTTCAGCGGACAGGTTGGTCTGGTAGGGCATCTCACAATAGCTGATAATACAACCTTTGCGGCGCAATCCGGTATATCAAAAAGTATAACTAAATCCGGAGAAGCCTTTATGGGATCTCCTGGTTTTGAAGTGAGTAAATACAGGAAGGCTTATATTCATTTCCGGAACTTGTCCTCTTTGGTGGAACGGGTCGATAAGCTGGAGAAAAAGGGGTGATCGGTAAAAAATCACCAGATCACCAGATCACCGATTACTGATCACCAGATCACCGATTACCGATACCAGATCACCAACAAACTACCTAAACTCTTTCTCCAAAAATTCTCTTAGCTGTTCGGCTGTCAGGTTTTCTTTCAGAATTCCATCTTTGGACACGGCAATGACTCCTGTTTGCTCGCTTACCACGATGGCAATTGCATCAGAGTTCTCGGTAATCCCAACAGCCGCCCGGTGACGCATACCCAGATCAGCCGGAAATTCGCTGCTTTCAGTAACAGGAAGCACGCAACGGGCCGCCTTAATAATATTATCACTGATTAAAATAGCTCCGTCGTGCAAAGGGCTGTTTTTGTAAAATATACTTTCAATAAGTTTAACGGAAACACTGGCTTCTATCGGTTCACCTGTATTGGCATAAAATTTCAACTCCGAATTCCGGGTTATGACGATAATCGCACCCGTTTTATTTTCAGCCATATTTCTGCAGGCTTTTACAAGTGCAGGAATATCCAATTCAAACGATCGCCTGGCCTGCCATTTAAAATCAAAGATTCCTTTTGCAACTCCTTTGAAACTGGTGGTGCCGATAAACAGCAGAAACCGGCGGATTTCAGGCTGAAAAACTACAATTAATGCAATGAATCCGACATCAATAAATTTTTCCAGTATGCTTCCAAAAAGACGCATATCCAGGTACTTTACAACAAGCCAAAGCAGGTAAACAAATAGTATTCCGATGAAAATATTTACGGCCACTGTACCTTTCACCAGATAATACATCCGGTACATGAGCAAGGCAACCAGCAAAATGTCGGCTATATCAACAAGGCTGAAATTAATAAAGGTGAATGCCAAATGGTGATGCATCCTGCAATATTAAGAAACGCTTTCGTACTTTTCAACAAGCTTTATACATTCCATTGCTTCTTTGACATCATGAACCCTCAGAAGGGAGGCGCCATTCAAAAGAGCAATTGTATTCAAGGCACTTGTTCCATTTAAAGAAGCTGCTGCTTTAACATCCAGGACCCTGTTGATCATTGATTTTCTGGAAAGCCCTGCCATTAGCGGATATCCTAATGTTATAAACTGAGGAAGCGCATGCAAAAGCTTAAAATTATGATCCATTGTTTTTCCAAACCCAAAACCCGGATCAAGAATAAACTGCCTGACCCCTGATTCCAATAATTTTTTTATTTGCCGGACAAAAAATAAGCTGACATCCTCCACAACATCTGCATATATTGGATTCGTTTGCATGGTTGCAGGAGCACCCTGTGTATGCATTAAGACATAAGTAGTTTTTAAATCTGAAACGGTGCTGATCATGTTTTCATCATAATTCCCCCCTGAAATGTCGTTAATCAGATCACCCCCTATTTCTATTGCCTTCCTCGCTGTTGCTGACCGAAACGTGTCAATTGAAATCACGATACCGGGGAATCGGGTCCGTACGCTTTTTACCACAGGCAACAGGCGTTTTAATTCTTCTTCTTCACCTATGTCGAGTGACCCTGGCCTGGTGGAGCAGGCCCCAATATCAATAATGGACGCTCCTTCTGCAAGCATTTTTTCGGTTTGCCCCAGCCAGTCTTTTTCCCTGAGGTACCTTCCGCCATCGAAAAATGAATCAGGTGTAACATTTAAAATTCCCATTACGACTGGCTTACTGAAATTCAAAACTTTACCGGAAAAAGTAAATGTATAATTAGTATCTTGTGTGGTCATTCGGTTATAAAGAGGAAAAGACGTTGCAAAGTTAGCATGCTTTTTGATAAGTTTGATGACCGGCCGATGTGTTGGATTAATGATAGAGCGAAATGAAATTTAGTACACTAATTGCACGAATTTTAGTAGGAACCTTATTCATTTTCTCCGGCTTCATTAAAGCCAATGATCCTTTGGGGTTCTCCTATAAATTGCAGGAGTATTTTGAGGTTTTTAATATGAATTGGATGGTTCCGGCAGCCCTGACACTGGCTGTCTTTATTTGTGTTTTTGAAATAATTGTTGGTTTTGCGCTCCTGCTTGGCGCCCGGGTTAGGTTAACTTTAAGTCTGCTTTCCCTGATGATGGTTTTCTTTACGTTCCTTACCTTTTATTCCGCCTATTACAATAAGGTCACTTCCTGTGGCTGTTTTGGAGATGCTATCCCGCTGACTCCCTGGCAATCTTTTTATAAGGATATTGTATTAAGTATCCTTACGTTGATTTTGATAATTGGCAGATCCACTATTCATCCTGCTTTTGGCCCGGGAATGGAAAAACTTTCGCTGGGACTTTTTACTGCAGCGTCTATTGCATTCCCCTTTTATACTTGTACGCATTTACCTCTGATTGATTTTCGCCCATATAAAATAGGAACCAACTTGTATAACGCTTCCCCTGAACACATCAAGGTTAAGTTTTTTTACACATTGAAAAATAAGAAGAGCGGTAAAACAGAAGAGTTTGATCATTTTCCGCCCAACTGGGATGCTGAATGGGAATTGATTACGGATAAGACCAGAACAGAGCCCCTGAATAAAAGCATTAAACCCATTGAGCATTTCGAAATGCAGAGTGAAAACGGTGATGATCACAGGGATGAATTGATCACCCTGAAAGGGTGTTCTTTTATTCTGGTTGAATATAGCCTCGATCATTCCAACAGAAGTATTCAGGGTGCGCTAAGCGATTTTGCTCAATTGTGCAGGAGCGACAGTATCTCTTTTGTTGCCCTCACAACTTCACCAATTGAAAAAATTAAATCCTTTAAGAAAGAAGTAAATGCTACTTATGATTTTTACCAGAGTCCTGATGATGTTCCTTTAAAAGCTATGATTCGTTCCAACCCAGGCCTTGTTATGTTAAAGGATAGTGTTGTTACAGCCATGTGGCCGTTCCGGAATTTGCCTTCTTACACAGATATTAAAGCAAAGTATTTCAAAGGGATTGGGAAAATTCATACTTAAACGCATCGTATACGGAATGTTAGTGTTGCTTGGAACTGCGACAGTGGTTTTTCTGTTGTTTAATGTTTTGCCCGGCGATCCTGCCCGTATGATACTCGGACAGCATGCAGACAAACAATCAATTGAAATCATCAATAAGGATCTTGGGAGGGATAAGACCTTGCCTGTTCAGTATTTTATGTATCTGAATGATCTTTCACCTGTTTCCATTCACAACAGGGAAAACAGGCAATCTGCTATTTACCTGAGTTCGGCAAAATACACATATCTGAGGCTTTTTAACTTTGGGAT
>JABDEY010000092.1 GCA_013286805.1 Bacteroidota bacterium
ATTTCAGTGTAAAAGTGCTGATTTTATTTCACAGATTCATTTTTTTTCACGCATCACTGATCATAGATTTATTACTTTTGCCCCATGTTACAAACACAACTACGTACCCATACCTGCGGGGAACTCACACTCAGTCAGGTCAATGCAAATGTTACACTCTGCGGCTGGGTTCAGCGCTCAAGGGATCTGGGGGGAATGACATTTATTGACCTGCGTGACCGCTATGGCATCACCCAGCTGACGTTTAACATGGAATCGCACAAAGAGCAATGCGAAAAAGCACGGAAACTGGGAAGGGAATTTGTCATACAGGTAAAAGGCAAAGTAACTGAACGCAGCAACAAAAATTTAAAAATACCAACAGGAGAAATCGAACTGGTAGTAGAATTCATAGAACTGCTCAATGCATCCTTAAATCCGCCTTTTACGATAGAAGACAACACCGATGGTGGCGAAGAACTGCGGATGAAATACCGTTACCTGGATCTGCGTCGGGAACCCGTGCGAAAAGCGCTCGAACTGCGGCATAAGCTGGCCCTTGAAGTACGTCAATACCTCGACAAGCAGAAATTTCTTGAAGTAGAAACTCCCGTCTTGATCAAATCAACCCCCGAAGGCGCAAGGGACTTTGTGGTCCCCTCCCGCATGAATGCAGGCGAATTTTATGCACTTCCCCAATCACCCCAGACCTTTAAACAATTGCTTATGGTAGGCGGCTTCGACCGTTATTTCCAGATCGTAAAATGTTTCCGGGATGAAGACCTCCGGGCCGACCGTCAGCCCGAATTCACTCAGATCGATTGCGAGATGTGCTTTGTTGAGCGAAAAGACGTTTTGCAGGTGTTTGAAGGAATGGTACGTCACTTGTTTAGGAGCGTGAAAAATGTTGACATCCCTGCACTCCCACATATAACCTATGCAGATGCCATGAGAAACTATGGCAATGACAAACCAGACACCCGCTTTGACATGAAATTTGTGGAACTGAAAAGCCCTGCACCCAATCCGGAAAAAACAATTGATACGGTCTCCGGAAAAAATTTCAAAATTTTTGACACCTCTCCGCTCGTCGCCGGCATCTGTGCCGAAGGCTGTGGGGAATATACCCGCAAACAATTAGACGAACTTACCGAATTCGTAAAACGCCCACAGATAGGCGCAAGCGGACTGGTCTATGTACGCTGCATGAATGACGGAAGTATTAAATCCAGTGTAGATAAATTTTATTCTGCCGATGACCTGAAAAAATGGGCTGAAGCATTTGATGCCAAACCTGGAGACCTGATACTTCTCCTTGCAGGCGAAACCAACAAAACACGAAAAGCCCTCTCCGAACTGCGGCTCGAAATGGGCACCCGCATGGGTCTCCGGGACCCCAATACATTCTCCTGTCTTTGGGTGGTGGACTTCCCCTTACTCGAATGGAACGAAGAACAACAGCGCTGGTATGCCATGCACCACCCCTTTACAGCGCCAAATCCCGAAGATATGCACCTGCTCGAAACTGACCCCGGCTCAATAAGGGCGAACACATACGACATGGTCATCAACGGAGTGGAAATCGGCGGAGGCTCCATACGCATACATGACAAACAGGCCCAGGCCCAGGTTTTCAAACGGCTCGGTTTCACAGACCAGCAGGCACAGGAACAATTCGGATTCCTGATGAACGCCTTTCAGTACGGAGCTCCTCCGCATGGAGGAATAGCCTTTGGCTTTGACCGCCTCTGTTCCCTGTTTGGAGGCGCCGACATTATACGGGATTACATCGCATTTCCAAAAAACAATTCTGGTCGTGATGTGATGATTGATGCTCCGTCTGTATTGGATGATAAACAGCTGGAGGAATTATCCATAAAGGTTTCCTTGGGCTCTTGAAATTTGCAGCCCCATTATAATAATTCTCCTCTATAAAAATTCTACCTCATTTTAGGGCAAAAAGAAAGGCTACGTTTTAGCGTAGCCCTCCGATAATCTATAAAATAGTCTTAAAAATACGGAATCACAGCTGTTTTTGATATACCCGCCGGATTCGTCCAGCTCAAACTAAAGCCAAAAGCACTGCACGTTGAAGCGGCAGCAGGACTCCCAAACGCATCAACACCGTATGTAATAGTAAGATCATGTGCAAGACCATGCAAGGCAATAACTCCTGCTGTTGGTCTCCACCATAAACAATTTGAATTTGCAGAATAAGGGGTAGCAAATACTTCATAGAAAGAATTACCTGCACGGTTAGTTCCCCACATCGATACATTAGAATAGCCGCCGGCAGTCCCGTTTCCTGTAACTGTTACCTGGTAAACAGAAGCAGAAGGTGATGACCAGGTAGTAGTGCGTGCTACATTCCAGCTGAATGCTTTTCCACCATGACTAAATGTGACATTTATATTGGCTGTCAGCTTATGTACGAGAGAAAAGGAAGTAGTAATGTTCTTAAACAAACCACCATTTACATTTGTCAGAGATTTAGATCCGTTAAACATAATGTAATTCATACTCGCCCCCCGATAAACTCTGTAATTATTAAAAGTTATACCAACTGTAGCGCCAGGTGTTGTCCAACGCATGCCGGCGGCATAATTAATGATATTAAGAGTAATAGAGCCGGATCGGTGGAAAGGACTAAGGGGAGTACAGGAATTCACACTGTCAAAAGTGATTACAATGACTCCTGATGATATATTCGTAGAATCCACCGTCGCATCACAGGATAGTGGGACTCCCGTGCCGGCAGAACTCATTCTGCCTGACATAGTAGAAGTGCTTGACATAGCAGCAACCTCATCCGAAGTTGCATTGTCCAACTCTGAACTAACACGTACATCGTCACTGGCATTTTGATTTTGGACCGCGGTATCATCCGCAGGAGTTGAAGAAGAAGTTGTCTTTTCCTTCTGGCAGGAATAAAGACCCGTTACCAGGGCAATTGCCAGCATAACAACCGAACCTGTTAAAATTATTTTTTTCATTTTTTGTGGGTTTAGGTTTCTGTTTAATTTTATTTGGTTAACTATTTTTTATTAGTTAAACACGAATAGCTAATGTAAAAAAACAATATGACTTATCCAAATTCAGGCTTTTTAGAATTATACGTATGAATTGAATATTCCGAATGATGGGGTTTACTTTTTACGGAGCATCATTGATGGTATTCCGTCCACTCAAAAACTGATTAAGGTCGGGTCTAATTAAGTGCCTTTTGCCTCTTGATGACCGCATCCAGACTCGCTTTCTGGGCGTCCTCTTCCTTCTGCTTGGCAGCAATTTTATCTTTATTCATGGAAATATCACGCTCGTCATTCGTAATTTTTTTCTTATAGCTTTCTATATCACTTGCCAGATTCTCATTATCCCTCACCAACCCGTTGTGTTGTTTCACAAGTTTATCGTATGCCTTTTGATTGGTTTTTACCAGATCTGAAATGGATTCACTCGAAGACTTATAAGCGAAATCCTGTACAATCCGTTTCGCTTCAGCAATGTAAACAGATCTTTCAGGGGTTTTAGAATCGGCCGATGCAATAGGGTCGAATATAACCACCATCTTCACTTCCCCATCCTTTATTTTTTCGACCGTAGCGCTTACATCAAAAGTTCCGCTGGACATGGTTTTGATAACTGCTCCCTTAGCCGTTATTTTATCACTGCTGATATCCACCTTGGCATCATATTTTTTCATCAGGGACTTCCAGTCTTTTGCAATATCCCCTTTATCGGATTCATAGATTGTTGTTACCAGCGCATCACCAGTTTCAGTTGTTGTGATTTTTTGAGCGGCGCATTGGACCGCCAGCAACAGCATAAATGCTAAAATGGAATTTTTCATCTGCATATTATTTGCGCGTTTTTAAGGACATATAGAATACACCAACAGGCTATTTCATTTATTTTTAGTAGGTGGATACATGTCATCAATAACCGTCACCCCTCCTGAAACGACAAATTTCATCACTTCAGTAGGTTTCGCGTTAACCGGCGTTACGTTTTCAACAGGAACAATGAGGAGTCTGCCTGAAAAAGCATAGGAATTAGGTAAATAAACCGCAATTTTTCCCTGTAGAATACCCAATTCTTCCAGGTTTGTCTGAGTAATAAACCCCAACTGCTGATTGCCGGTTTCTTTATTAATAAGTACCAGGACCGGCTTATCAAACTTCTTTTTACTTCCCAGAATAGCTGAAAGTAAATCCTTCACGGAGGAATAGATAATTTTAATAAAGGAATTTTTATCAATAGCCCGGTCAATGACCAGCATAAAAGACTGGAAAAGAAGGCTGGACGCAAGCATACCAATTAGTATAACAAGCACAATAACCCCACAAAATCCGATAAGCGGATCGATAGAAGGATTGATGGTTATCCCCAAAGCATTGAGTATGGAACCAACCCTGTTAAACAAGGTTGCGAGTATATAAAGGGTCACAAATAAAGGAGCCGCTGCTAACAGGCCTTGTACAAAATAGCGAACCAGTTGTTTCATAAAACAAAGGTATGAATTAATAAAATTGGGCAGGATTTAAACTTTGGCACTTTTCTTGTATTCTGTTAATCAGGGAACACTAAAATGAAAACAAGAAACAATAAAAAAGCCAATACAATGAAAACAAAAATCATAGTGCTGATGTTAGGCTTAATGCTGGGCACAGCGGTTGAATACAGTGCAAGCGCAAATGGAAACGGATCCAGAGGCGGGGGATCAAGAGGAGGAAGTCATGGAGGCGGAGGTTATCATGGCGGTAGTGGATACCATGGCGGTGGCGGGTACCATGGAGGTGGAGAATTTCGCGGAGGCCGGGGATATCATGGAGGTGGAGGATACTACGGATATCGGGGAGGATACGGTTACCGCGGAGGTTATGGTTATGGCTTAGCCTACGGATACGGCAGAGGATATTACGGCCCTTACAGACCCTACCGCACCTGGATTGGAGGTTACTGGTCAATGGATGCCTGGGGCAGGTCCATTTGGGTGCCAGGATTCTGGAGAGTAGCATAAAGGCTTTTTTCCAGTATCTTAGCCTTGCAAATTATCAATGTCTTGGATAAAAATCACATCAGGAAAGAAATTGAAGAATTGATTGGGAACATAAAGGCCCATTTTGACAACGCACTTGACCATGACCATATTCCGGAACTTGAACTAAAAACAATCGTCCATAAAATAGAAAAGCTGCACCAGCAAGCGATTGTGCTTCATTACCTTGTCGCTCATAATCTGACAAGCCACAAATCCGCTTCTGCTGTCAATATTGAATCTGCTACCGATCAGGAATCTGATAAAAACAATAAGGAGGAACCGGTGCAAACTGATTTGTTCGGAGAACCCATTTTACCAAAACAAGCTCCTGCTTCAAACCGCAAAACGGATTCATCAGCCCTGGAAAATGCAGTCCGGGTGGAAGACATTCGTGAATTAGTAGGCATCAATGAAAAATTTCAGTTTATAAATGAATTATTTGAAGGCATTCTGAATGAATACAATGCAGCAATGAACCAATTGAACAATTACCCCTCCTACAATGATGCAGAGGCTTACCTCAATAGTGTAAAAGCGATTTATAAATGGGACGATGAAAATCCCGTTGTAGAAAAATTCTTCAGCATTGTCAGACGAAAACTGAAATGAGTTTGATTTCGGTCCGGACGTTGCTCCGGTTCTATTTACTGATTCTATCCTGCTTTCTGCCGCTGTTATCTTGTTTTTCCCAGGATTTAGAATATGCCCATAAAGTCATAGACACCCTTGCTTCACCGGCAATGCATGGGAGGGGTTATGTAAATGATGGGGATCAGATTGCTGCAAATTATGTGGCAAAGGAGTTTGAAAATTTTAAACTCTCAAAGTTCCAGACTAAGAATGTTTCACTTTTGGGTGAAACATTACCGGTTCTCGTAAAACCGGATACTTTGAACCAATATTTCCAGAATTTTAATTTGTCTGTTAATACTTTTCCCTCAGGTTGGGGAATAGGATTAGGAGCTAAAGATGAATTATTTCCTGCCGGAAGTATCGCTCAGATCAATCCGGCCTCTCCATCCATAACGCTTACAAAGTGCAAGATAATCTGGCTGGATAGCTCTGTTGTTTACTCCCAAAAGAAAACGAGCGTATTTCTTAAGAGCAGGTTTGAAGATAAAATACTTATCATAGACAGCAAAGGGATCACCGGTATTGAAAATCAAAAAGTTCTGAATGAAGCAAGACATAATGCTTATGGAGCAAAGTGCATAGTCGAATTCAAAAACAAAAAACTAACATGGGATATAGCGCAACAGGTGAATACATTCCCATCCTTTGATATACTGGTCCCGGACTCAGCAAATGCAACACTTCATAAACGCATAAATGCAACTGGCACTATGCATTTCTATGTGGAAAACAAATTTCTGAAAGAATATAAAACTCAAAATGTAATCGCCTGCGTGAAAGGCACTCAGTATCCGGATAGTTTCATTGTCTTTTCTGCCCATTACGATCACCTTGGTCAGATGGGAAAAGGCATTTACATGCCCGGTGCGAATGACAATGCAAGTGGCTGTGCCATGCTCCTGAATCTGGCCAGCTACTATTCAAAAAATCCTCCAGTCTGCTCAATTGTTTTCATGGCATTCGGAGCGGAAGAAGCAGGGCTATTGGGTTCAAAATTCTATGTAGAACATCCCTTCTTTCCCCTGAAACAAATTAAATTCTTAATAAACCTCGACCTGCTTGGTACAGGAGATGAAGGCATAACAGTTGTAAACGGGGCAATTTACAAGACAGAATTTGAGGCCCTGGTAAAACTAAATGAGCAAAAAAAATACCTGACTCAGATTAAGTCACGGGGGAAGGCAGCAAACAGTGATCATTATTTTTTCTCAGAAAACGGAGTCAAAAGTTTTTTTATCTATACACTGGGCGGAATAAAAGCTTATCACGATATTTACGACCGGCCGGAAACACTGCCGCTTACAAAATTTGAGGACGTGTTCAGACTGCTGATTGATTTTACTGATTTCCTGGAATTAAAATAGTTTGGATTATGAAAATGTACAATCAAGGTTAAACGCTATTGAACACCCGACTCTATATCATTCCGACTCCCATTGGCAACCTCGAAGACATTACGCTCCGCGCCATCCGTATTTTAAAAGAGGTAGACCTGATACTCGCAGAAGACACCCGCACGACAGGCAACCTCTTACGTCATTTCCAGATTGACAAGCCTCTGCAATCCCATCATCTGCATAACGAGCACAAAACTGTTGAGCAGCTTATTTTACGGATGCAAACAGGACAGACCATGGCCCTTGTCAGTGATGCCGGCACACCGTCCATTTCCGACCCAGGTTTTCTGTTGGTACGTGAATGTTTAAAGGCCGGACTTGAGGTGGAATGCTTACCCGGGGCCACAGCCTTTGTTCCCGCTCTTGTTAACAGTGGCTTGCCGAGTGATCGCTTTTGTTTTGAAGGATTCCTTCCTCAGAAGAAAGGAAGAAAAACCAGATTGAATCATTTAGCAACAGAAGAACGGACCATGGTTTTTTATGAATCGCCATTCCGCCTCGTCAAAACATTGGAAGAGTTTGCATTGATCTTTGGTAATGAGCGAAGGGCATCCGTATCCCGGGAACTGACAAAAATGTTTGAAGAAACAAAACGGGGAACATTACCTGAACTAGCAGTTTAT
>JABDEY010000093.1 GCA_013286805.1 Bacteroidota bacterium
GCGCAAGGTTATTGATGGAAGTCATGGAAAATTGCTGACGACTGGCCCCTTCTGAACTCTGACGTTCAGCCAGTGCTTCAATCGCCTTCTGCATATTCATGTTTACGGCACCTATTTCCCTGTTCACCATTGATTTGATTGCAGGTTGTCTCTTACTTAGTGCAAGTAGACTGTCCTCTACCATTTTAGCATCGTCTTCCAATTTTTTTTGCTGTTGGGCAATTTTAGGATATTGAGGATTATCCGTCTTGGTTTTTTGCAGATCACCCATGAGGCTTTCCTGATCAAATGACAAAGACAGCAGGTTAGCCAGAATCTGTTTCAGCGCTTCCGCATCCTCTGATTGTTCCTCCTGGTCCATGTCCTTCTGCATTTTCTGCATTTGAGCCGAAAGCTGCTCCATCTTTTCTGCCGATTTTTTTTGCGAAGGCCCGGCCTTGTTTTTCTTTCCTTCCTTCAAAGCATCTGCGCTTTTGTTCATTTCCTGTTTGATGTCCTCCTGCTTCTGTTCGGTATTTTCCATTTTATTGGGCTCCTCCAGTTCTTTGTTTTTCTTGTCCATCTCTGCCATGTCCTTCTTAAAGTCATCCATCTTTTTATTTAGTTCTTCCTGTTTTTTTTCCAATTCCTTGCTGTCCGTTTTCTTATCCTCGCTTTTTGATGCCAGGTCCTGCTGTTGTTTCTGCAATTCATTCAATTTTTCAATGTTTTCCTGAAGTTTCTGTTCCACTTCGAGACGTTTAAAAGATTCCAGCGCCCGATCCAGTTCCTTCTCCACATCCTTCGCATTCATCTTCATTTTCTCCAATTCATTCTGCACCTTATTTTTGTCCAGTTCACTCAGCAACTTCTGTAAATCCTCCATCTTCTGCTTCATTTCAGGAGTCAGAACATCTTTCATCAGGTCTTCCAATTGCTTTTGTTTGTCGGCAATCTGCTGATCCACCTGTTTAAATTCTGATTGTTCTGTATTGTTTTTTTTGTTTTCAGTCTGAATGTTTTCCACTTTTTGCTGCAGATCATCCTGCTTTTTAAGAAGCTCCTCCATCTTTTTCTTTTCATCCCAGGTGAGCTCCTTCTTTTCGAGCACCTTTCGGTTGAGGTCATTTAGCTGCTTTTGCAGATCTTTCGCTTCCTGTATGGTTTCCTTTAAGTCCTCTTTTATCTTTGAATCAGAAGCTTCCGCTTTATCCGTAATTTCCTGAAAGGTTGGGGCCTTAAAAACCATTTTTTGTGAACGGACCGATTTTGGGCCGTGGACCCCATCATTATCCCATACCTCAAAATAATATTCAAGAACGTCCCCTGAAACAATGTTCAGGGTGTTCATGTCGAAGGGATAATAAAACTGATCCAGATTTTTGGTTTTACTGACAGGGATGGAAATGCTTTGTTGAGCGGAAGGCGAACCTCCGGAATTTGGCCGCTTTAGAATTAGCGAGTCCTCTGCGCTATCCTTTTTGGTTATAAATCTGTAATTAAATGTCAGAGAGGTAAACCCATAATCATCTTTCACTATTCCTCTGAAATAATGCAGCTTTTGAGAAAGGGAATCTTTTTTGTCTTCCACTTCTATGATCGGATATTCATCGGGAACGACATGAATGCTGTATAAAACAGAATCCTTGCTTCGGATAAATTCATTGGAAGTAGTAATGGAGTAACGTTTATCGTTCATTAAACGGGAAGTGAAACTATATGCATCCATCCCGGACGGGCTTAATGCAAGTGCTGTATCGTTAAAGCTGAGGCGCAACAGTTTGGTATTTTGCGTATTAAAGTCCCAGGTTGCTTTAGTGCCAATGGGGATCACCAGATCACCTGTGTTCTTAATCACTTCATCCTGTTTTCCCAGGTATTTAGGGTAATTCAGGTTTATACTAAAGTTTAACAGTATGGGGTTGGGAAGAACAGTCAATTCATATTCCCTGCTTTGATAACCTTCAGAAGTTAAATAGAAATGAGCTGTTTTCTGCACGTTCTTGAACAAGTAACTGAACGTAACCGTATTTCCTTTATTCAGTTTATACTCGTTGCCATCCATTGAGATAAATATGTTTTCCGGTACCACAGTGCCGGTCAGTTTCACCAGCAGCTCAAAATCTTCCTGTTGAACGGCCTTCAGGTCTTTGTTCAGAATCTGAAATTGAAAAGGAGCCTCTTTTTCAAAATAAGTCCCATGTTTGATCAGTCGTTTTGTGCTGTCAGTAATAATACCGGGTGCAGCAAAGAGTATGAAAAGTAAAATCAGAAGCGGCGATAAAGCATACTTCAGGTATTTTTTATTCTCACCAAGATTGACAGCGGAGGTGAAGGGGATGGGTTTTAATGCTGCGATTTTTTGATCTATTGCTGCTTCCGTAAGGTCCGAGCCTATGGCTTCCGCATGCAATTGCAATACATTCAGTAATTTGTCCTGAATTGCGCTGAAGTGTCTCCCAATTATATCCGCCGCCTGTTCATAAGAGATAATTGTTCCAAGTTTATAGAGTTTCAGGGAAGGAATAAGTATCAAACGAACAATAATAAATCCATTTATTATCAGAAAACTGTAAAATAGAATGCTGCGTATGGCAGTATTAAAATGAGCGAAAGATTCCAGCAGAGCAATACTCAGAAAGAAAATCAAAACAATCCCGGAAGTGTACAGAACTCCCCGGACTACCTGATTTTTGTAGTATTTACGGATGAATTCATCCAGTTTGCTGAGTAATATGGAATAATTGGTTGTAATAATCTTGCGTGTTGATTATTCTCAATTTACGTCAAAAATCAGGCCTTAATAAGGGTACTAAAGATAGGAATTAATCATTACTTAAGGAATGCCGGGAGGGAGGTGCGTTGCTGACCCTGGGGCTTGTCAGATTGCTGAGCCAATAGGGGGTTTTGAAAATGTATCCGACATTGAATCCGATTGTACCAGCGACAGGAAAACTTGAGCCTCCATAACGGAAAGCATACCTGGAAAGATCATCAAAATCAGCAGTTGAATAAGAAGATGTTTTAGACTCATATGCGTACCCACACCCAATATACCAACCTACTGTTACCGAGTTTCCAAAAATCCACTGCCTGCCATAAAGAATTTCCAAAGTAGCTCCGGTAAAATTATCATGCACAGGCACTACTGTAGAGCCTGTTGAGGTAATCACAGTATTATTATAACCTGTATAATCTGTGGATTCGGCGTACAGAATTGCTTCGATTTTGAAATACCTTCCTTTTAATGGGTGTGCATACTTTGCACCCTCAATTTCTATATCAGATGAACTACCCAGTAAGAATTTGCAGCCCGTTCTTAGGTATGCACCTTTAGGGTGAAGGTCAATAATCTGATCAAATACGCTTACTCCCGGCCCAACAATACCCAAACCGGTTTCCCAGTTAAAGCCAGGATGAATCATCCATTCATAACTAAAAGCAAGCTGACGATTTAGAGGAGAAAAGAAATTAAATTTTAGCGAACTTGTTTTATCAAGTATAGCACCATTGCTGATCGACATGGGGTCGGGTTTGTTTTCATCCATTGAGATGATTTTGCCATTTTGAGACCTTATTTTTATTGTCTTTACCTCTTTTTTTTCGATAACAAGCGTCGGGCCATCGGGAGCATCAAAGAATTTATACTTTATCTCAGTCGTACCAACTTCAATAATTTTAACTTTCAGTTCTTCGTTGTCTTTTTTGATGATGATATCCTGTGAACGCAGATTGCTGAAACCCAACATCAGGAAAACCACTGTAAAAAATATTTTAGAAATGATTTTCCTGATTTGTTTTTTCATAAGTGGGTTCTTTGATTTCCGGATCTGCTCCTGAAGTAAATATACGTATTTACATCTGCTGAATCGCAATTTTCGTCTTATCAAAGTTAAGTATCTTCAGATAAAAGGCTTTAAAATCCTCAAATTCATTTACCGGAATCATTCTTTTCGCAAATACGAGTGATTTCTCGACAAGAAGGCCTTCCTCCGTTTTTTTGAATGTTAACTTATAGGTTCCGTATTTGCTTTCATAGTTAACAGGGTCGGGAAGCTTCAGCAAATGATAGTTCTTTGGAAAGCGCATTCGGATTTTCTGAAAAGTCGGGGCCGCATTGCCGAGCTTGTCGAGGTCAATTGTATTGTGCCTTTGTTTGCCGGAAACGGCCGGGCTGCTTTGTACAGCTGACATATAGGGGATCGGGAAAACAAGCAGGTTAGCCACCTGATCGGAAAAGTTCTCCCCTTTCAGCTGCATGTCGGACTTTAGCGGTCTGGAAATCTCGAATTTGTCTTCCAGCCGGAAATGAAGCAGGTTGAGGTCAGAAAATACGCCTTTCCCAAGATGGGAGCTGAGGTAATTTTTTTGCTCCTGTTCTGAAATGCCTGAAAAATACTCACGTAAACTTCCACCTGTTATACCCGGGTAAATTGCATCTACTGTCAGATCAATGGATTTATCTGCATTTAAACTGGCATCGACCGCATATTCGATTTTGTTTTTTGCCGGATCCAGGTCATCTGATGGCAGGCGAAACACTGTTTCTCCTTTGTTTATAATCAGGGCCCATGCACCCACGTCATTTTCCGTCAATACATACCAGGGATAAAAATCTGTTGTCATATCCAGAAAATGCTGCTGCCCACCCAACTCATACTGTACTACTACATGGTCAAAATACAGTGAGGGCAGCATCTCCTGATGATTAAATGCATTGGATTTGACCAATGCATAATGGGCGTCTATCCCTATTGCCCTAAGCATAACGATCATAAGTGTTGCCACATCCTTACAGTCTCCTAATCTGGAGGAAAGTGTCAGGCCCGGATCTTTGGGGACATACCCCGACTGCAGAAAGGGAACGTAGGAATAATTGATTTCTTTCGTGAGGTAATTATAGATCGTTTCTACTTTCTGCTGCCGGGACATTTCAGGAAGGAGAATGCTGTCAAGCGCTTCCTTTACTTCATATGTCAGTTCAGATTTTCCGTAGGTAGTTTGCTGATACCATTGTGTCAATTTACTCCAGTCGGGCATGGTACTGATTATAATACATCCATACAAATCATACACGTCCGGCACAGCTTCTTCGGTTTCAAGCTTTAGAATATTCCAATACTCCCAATTGTAAAAATCATACCCGTCATGCCTTGTTTTTTTCAGGGTGCTGTCCAGTTTGTGGTAACGATAACCCAGGTACCTATTCTGAGGGACTGCTACTTCAAACTTGTGATAATAAACCGGAGCTTCGAAGGAGATGTAATGCGTAAATACCAGTTCCTGGTCCAGTTCTGTTTGCTGTTCCCATTCCTGCGCTCCGTCAATTTCTATGATATCTCCGGGTTCGAGGTTTTTAATCACCACATATCCGCCTTGTTTGTCAGGGCTTACCTCTGTTCCATTTGGTTTAAGTACTCTCAGCGTATTTATATTTCCCATAAAACTATAATCGTACTCTGTCCAGTGTCTGGCTCCCGCCAGAGATAAAATTTTTATCATCAGTTGCTGATATACTTCCACATGCGCATTGGAGTCATATACCAGATCGCGGGTGTATAATAAAATAAGGGCATCGTCGGATGTGGCACTACTGTTCAGGGCTTCGCTTCCCTTTGAATTTCCCTTCATCCGGTATTTTGATTTCCAAACGGTATCTGCTAAAACTTCTTCGAACGTTTTGTCATGGAATAATTTATTCTGCTTTTTCTGTCCTTCGATGCGCGTTATTTTGGAGTCGAGACCTGAATTTTCCGGTTGGTATTTTTTTGCCTGTTTGTAATAATCCAGGGCTTTGGCATCAGAAGCGAATGCATTCAGTTTGTTCTTATCTGCATAAACATCACCTGTGTTTTCCAGCGTAGTTGTGTTGTATGGAGCACTGCTCAAGGCATCTGACAATTCATCCAGGGCCTCCTTGTACCTGTTTTGTTCAATCAGATATTTTGCCTTGTTTTGTCTGTATTCCAGTTCCCAGGGAACATGTTTAATAAGGTCGGTGTATAGATCCAACACCTTTTTTACACGGCCCCGGCTCTTGTACCATGTAATTGCAGTAGAATAATCCAATACAGAGAAGTGGGATCCTGTTTTTGAAATGGTATATTTTATTCCCCTTGCCTGCTCCTGATCGCTCAGCTCCTTTTCTGGTTTGTCCGTATTGAGTTCCGCATCGAGCGATTCTGTATAATCCGGGAATGTTTTTTTAATTTCGGAAATAAAAATTCCTTTTTCTTTCTGCATGCCCCGCTTGTCGTAGAAATCGAGATACGCACTGATAACTGAATAGTTGGAAGGCGTAAGGGCTCTTAATCGGTCAAGGGCACTGAGGTATTTGCCGGGTTCTGTTCCCGGATCAATTTCTTTGAGTTTACCGTAGAGCAGACTAAAAACAGGGTTTTTCTCCTGGTCAATGTCGCTCAAAACTTCATAGGCTTTTTCCATTTTTCCATTCTGCGCATACAGTTTTGCACAGAGAAATTTTAACAGGACTGATTTTTTTTGATTTCTCAGGGCTTTGACGAAGAAAGGTTCTGCCTGTTTTGTCAGGCCAGCCATGAAATAAGCTTTACAAAGGAAATAGTACCCAAAAAGATCGTCCGGATGTTTTGCAATTTCTGATTGGAAGTACACTATGTCAGGGGTATCAAAAACGTGAACGGCATTGTTCAGGGTTCCGGTATTTTTATTATCGGGCTTTGTCAGAAATCCCATACCCACATTTGCTTTAGTACCATTACAGGCAATAAGTGCCTGATTGCTTAAAAGTTTCCCTTCCATATCTGTTATCCGCAGCGCAAAGGAGAGTTCCTCCTCTTCGTTATTGTCAGCTGTAGCCGGCGTATCAAAGAAGGAGAATAAATCGGAGGGTTTTGGTAATGCAGCAGGAGAGGAGCATTTTAAAAGGATACGGTGTACCCCGGCCTCCAGTTTTAACTCAATAATTTCCCCGTCCCATTGAAAGTGTCTGATTAGCTTGCTGTCAAAAACAAGGACATCATCTATCCATACCTTTAAAGGGGAAGAGCTGCCTAACCTCAGTTGAACTGTTTTATCCTGCACAAGTTGAATAAAGCTGTTGGCATAATACGTGGAACTGCTATAACTATTCAGCAGGTGTCTGGAAAAAGTAATCTTGTCTTCCTTGTTATAATACTTAGGCCTAACCCATTTCAAAGGGATGTTCAGGCTATTCAAATAGGTTTTTGCGCTGTCAAATACCTCCTTCTCATCCGTATAAAATGCCCCGTTACCCGCAACAGCTCCAATAAAACTTGTTTGTAAAGTATACCCAAATGCGGGCAGAATAGAAAGATGCAAAATGCCTTTTTGCCTGCATACCGTATCTGATTTTCTTTTAGAAGTACTTTTGATGATGTTTCGGTAAATGTCCACCACATCCCGTTGGGTGGTATCTTCGGGAATACAGCTTTT
>JABDEY010000094.1 GCA_013286805.1 Bacteroidota bacterium
TGCTTCGGTAATCAGGCTGTCTTTTACCTGAGAACATTTCCGCTGATAATCGAATGCCTTAGTGAAATTTTTTGTTCTCGAATAATTATCAGCCAGTTCTTCATAGACTGATTTCAATAAATCCTTTCGCCCTGTTTCCAGACACAGGAATATGGACCTCTCAAGCAGGCTAATGGCCGAATCCGATTTGTGCTCCTTCCCGTAAACGATCCCTGTGTTTATCATAGAAAGAACAATTCCGCTTTTATTGCCAGCTTCCTTGCTGGCGGTTAATGATTTTCCATAAAAACTGATCGCCTTATCAGCATCCCCTTTCTTCGAATAGATGTTTCCGATATTTATCAGTGTATTAATTTCATCCCCTTTACCGCTGGCGGATGCTTCCTTTAACTGAAGAGCCTGTAAACAGGCCTCAAGTGCCAGGTCGTACTGGCTGTTTTTCGTATAGATATTCCCCAGGTTATTATATGCCTGCGCTTCCAGATCCTTTGCATTAGTCTCTTTGGCCCAATGCAGTGCCTCATTATACTCTTTCAGAGCACTGGCAAAATTCAGTTTTCCTTCCTTGGCAGCATAAATATTCCCTATTCCCAAATGACTCGACGGATATAAATCCACCAGATTCAAATCCTCTTCAATTTTTAAGGCCTTTAAATACGCGCTTAAAGCGTTTTCATAATTACCAATATAATAGAAGGCAACTGCCATCATATTAATTGGCCCCAGTGCCTGTTGCTTGAAATTAATAGATTCGTACAGTTGAATGGATTTGGAAAATTGTTCAATGGCTATTGTATATTTCTCCAGATAATAATACGTCTGCCCCAATAAATCAAAAGTGCCGGCTTCTGACACTATATCATTGGATTCTTTGGAAAGCAACAAAGCTTTTTCAAAATGAATCAGCGCTTCCTTGTATTTATCCTGATTGGAGGCTATAATTCCGCAAGTCTTCTCTGACTCAATAATGCTTTTTATGTTTCCGGCTTTTTCAGACAACACAAGCGCCTCCTCCGCTTTAATTTCAGCAAGGTTGTCAGATCCTGCATTCGACAATTCAATTGCTGTCTTATTCAGCAGGTTAACCTTTTGAGTGTCTGATTCCTCTGCTAAGGCAGAAAATGAAAAAATCAGACAAAGGATGAGGCAACATTGACAGTATACGGACAGAAAATTCTTCGTTCTCTTCACGAATAAGCTGGAGTAAGGGAATGCAAAACTATTTTAAAATTACAAGCCTGTTGTTTATTCTTCCTTCCGATGATGATAAACTGACAGTGTAAATCCCCGCGATCAGATGAGAGGCATCAACAAATGATCTGCCAGTTGGAACAACTTGCTTAAACATCAATCTTCCCGCCACGTCAAACACTTGTAATAAGCCAATTTCCTGAGAACTGTTCTCAGCTGCAAAACGACCTGTATTCGGATTCGGGTAAATAGTAAGGGAGGGATTATCCTGTACAGCATTCCTGATACCTGTCGTTCCGCTGATGTAAATCTTTGCAGAATCAGCAATAAAATTCAGGTTATTAAATACAGTATCTGTCCCGGTAACACTAGGATTATAGGTAGTATCCATCGGTAAACCAGGAATACCAATATAAATCTGGTAATTGCCCGGGCCGATACTATTGAAGGAATAATCACCGTTTGAATTGGTAGTAGTGGAAGCAATCAGGGTATTCTTAGGTTTCTTCCGCACGCCCACATCAACTCCTCCAATCGGATCACCAACAGCTGTCATTCTTGCATAGTTTATCCCCTGAACCACCCTGCCTGAAATTTTCCCTTTGCCGGAGCTTGCCGGCATTTCAAACAGTTCAATGTTTTCTGTTACAGTTCCGGATGCCGGCATAATGACTCTTGCCGAGTCCCATAAAACTGTTGAATCACCATAAGTCGGAGCTGTTAAAGGATAAGAGGCTGTAGCATTTGCATAAACCACATAACTCCCCCCTCCAAACACATTGTCAAAATTATAATTTCCGGATCCGCTCACCTGAACAGAATCATACAAAGCCATGTGCCGGCCTTTCGCATTGCTGTATAATTTAGTATAGCCCGTGCTGACAGGGGCTTTATTTACAGAGACTATTCCCGCAATTGTATCATTTAAAGAAGCCTTGCATAAGAGCGATCCACTGATTCCGGCAAATAAATAGCCGCTGCTTGCCTCAAGAGAAAGTGTAATTGTATTGGTGAGTCCCGAATTTACAGCTGTCCAGTTTTTGCCGTTATTGGGAGACAGGAATACCCCGCCGTTGGTTCCCGCAAATAAAGTATTTCCGCTTACCGAAAATGCCCATAAATAAGGATTCGTAAGCCCTGTATTAACAGCAGTCCAGTTGGTTCCATTATTCGAAGACAAAAACACTCCTCCTCCTACAGTTCCGGCAAATAAATTACCACCAATGACCGCAAGTGCCCTGACATCCAGATTCGTTAGGCCCGAATTAACAGATGTCCAGTTACTTCCGTTATTGGTCGACAGAAATACCCCACCCCCATAGGTTCCGGCAAACACATTGTTACCACTCACCAGAATAACCCGGATACTCGTATCTGTAATTCCGGTATTAATGGTTGTCCAACTTGCTCCGTTATTGGTAGACAAGTGCATACCATTATTCGATCCGGCAAAAAGATTGCTGCCACTTACTGCAAGGGCATATATATAGGTGCTTCCAAGTCCGGAATTAACGGGTGTCCATAGCAGGCCGTTATTTGCAGTCAGAAATACCCCTCCGCCAAGAGTGCCTGCAAATAAATTAATACCGCTGACTGCAAAACTGCGCACATTTGTATCCGGCAATCCTATATTAACTGCTGACCAGTTGTTTCCGTTATTGGAAGAAAGGTACACTCCACTGTTAGCAGTACCTGCAAACAAATTAGTCCCAATTACTGCCAGTGCCTGAATAGTACCTCCCAGGGTTGTTTGTTGCCATTGTGCCCTGGAACAGAGGAGGATGAAAAGGCAACAAGTAAGTGTAAATAGCTTTTTTTTCATGTAAGAACTTGACAAAACCCGATTTCCAACCCACTAATGTACAAAATTCCCTCATTTTACTTCATATCCCGCAATTCTAAATGGGGCAGATCCGGTATAGCTATTTAAACTGAAATTTTTAACTTAGCCCCATGCAAGAGGACAAGGCGGAAAAGCCCTTAGAGGAAATAGAAGACTTACTTATTTCAGAAGAGGAAATAAGTTCCATGAGTAAAACTCAATTGGCAGATAAACTGGATGAATTACTTCGTTCGGAAGAAATACAGCCCCATTTGGCAGTTGTAAGGGAAATCAAATCCCGGTTTGATGAATTAGTCAAAGAAGAGTATCAGGCCAAGCTGCGTACATTTATGCAGGACGGAAGCCCCGAAGAGGACTTCAGCCCCAGACCTGATCCTCAGGATAAACAAATTGAACAGCAACTCAAATCATTCAACAGAAAAAAAGCCGACCAGCACAACCAAAAAGAAAAATTGGCACTGGAAAACCTTTCCACCAAAAAGCTGATTCTGGAAGAATTAAAAGAGCTGCTAAAAGGAAAAGACAGTTTTTCCAAATCCTACAATAAGTTTCAGGCTCTGCAGAGTAAATGGAGAGCAACGGGGAATGTCCCCCAAAGCGACATTCGTACCCTGACCGAAAATTATCATTTCCTCACAGGAAAGTTTTACGACATCATGAAGATCAGCAATGAACTTCGGGACCTGGACAGAAAAAAGAACCTTGAACTCAAAACCGAACTGTGCGAAAAAGCTGAGAAGCTGGCAGCAGAACCCTCAATAAAAAAGTCCGTCGAAGGATTGCAGTTCCTGCAGGAAACCTGGCGTGAAACGGGCCTGCTCACAAGAGAAGTGCACGAGCCCCTTGCGCAGCGCTTCAAAGCAGCCGCAGATAAAATCGTTGAACGTAAAAAGGAGCATATTGCTGCACTCAGGCAACAACAAACAAAGAATCTCGCCGCCAAAACAGATTTATGTCTGCAATTGGAAATGATCACCAATACAGGTATCAACTCTTATAAATTATGCAAAGAGGCTTCCGAAAAAACCGAAGCAATATGGGCAGAATGGCAGAAAATTGGTTTTGTGCCCAAAAATGACAACGGGGCTTGTTGGGTGAGATTTAAAAAAGCCCGCAAACAGGTTTACGACATCATTGACGCATTTTATGCTGAACAAAGAAAGGAATTCGGGAATAACCTTTTAAAGAAAACGGAACTATGTATAAAGGCAGAAGCCTTGCAGGAAAGTACCGACTGGGCCTCAACCGCTGAAATGCTGAAAAGACTACAGAGGGAATGGAAAACGCTGGGGCAGGTCGCAAGAAAAGATTCAGAACCAATATGGAACAGATTCAGAAAAGCCTGTGATTATTTTTTCGAAAAGAAAATTGCAGGTGATGCTGTTTTGGAAAATGCTGCCAGAGAACAGGAGAAGGTCAACAAGTCCAGATCCGCACTAAGGGATAAAATCAAGGTGCTGCAGGCTGAAGTAAATCAATTGGAAAACAATCTCAGTTTTTTTGGAAAATCAAAGAAAACAAATCCCATTTTAGAGGAATATCAGCTGAAGCTTGACAAATCGAAAATAGAGCTAAAGGAGCTTAACGACCAACTCAAAGCAATTCCAACCTGACAACTGATTACTGACAACTGACAACTGACAACTGATTACCGATCACTGATTTCCGCTAACCGAAATCAAGTCATCTTCAGTATATTCTTATTGAACATCTTCAGAGCAACCAGGTTCAATACACTGCCAATTAAGGCAAGAACAAGTATCCGGGACAAAAAGGTTGTATCCCTAAAAGGAAGCATTCTCCAGAAAATATCATAAAATCCCTGTATCCCCCAATAGTTTACCGAGAACATAGAAATTTTCTGCATAAAAGCAGGCATGATAAAAGTGGGAACCATACTGCCACCGATGCAGCTCATCACCAGAACAATAAGTGTTGACAGCCCTTGTACCTGCTGGCGTGATTTTGCAATGGAAGCAAGCAAAACACCAAAACCCGAACAGGCATAAGCTGTTGCCAGAATCATTAATAAAAGCGAAGGAAGGTGATGATAAATATCCAGTGCAAAAACCAGATTTGCATATACGAACATAATGCTCAGCTGGGCAATAGAAATACAATTGGAGTAAATCATTTTCCCAAACAGAATACTGTTAGGATGAAGAGGGGAATACAATAATTTTTTCAAGGTGCCTTCCTGTTTCTCATCGAGGAGGCTGGCCCCAATGCCCACTACAGAAAACAAAAGCATCATGATCGCCGTCCCTGCAACGGCCTGTACAAGCCCAACCGAATTATCGTTTGTCGCAGAGACAAGCTTTGTCATTTTAATTTCAGACCCCATCCCAAATGATTGAGCAACATCCTTCCCTTTATCAGCGCTAACATTTTTTTTACTGCTCACACCCTTTCCGATCGTCTTATACAAACTGTCAAATTGCGCATGCATGTCATTCTTCAGCTTATTATCCGCAGCATTTCCCATCATCTTATCAAACCGGTTCTGCATCATGTTCGGAATGTTTCCAAGATCACTGAATGGAAGCATCATGAGTGTTGGAATTAGTGACTGCTGCAGCAAACCCACTTCGGCCTCTTTAGCTTCATCGTATTGCAACTCCACAGGCAAAGCAGATCCCGCCACCATTGAATCAGCAAAACCCTTATAAAAAACAAGAACCGCATCTTTCTTCCCTTTTTTTATCAGATTTTGAGCATTCTCCAGTTGTTCAGGAATAAGATTCAGGCTTTTCAGTGAATCCAGTTGAGCTGTCGCATGATGTGATGCAGGAGTATTATCCAGATCACATAAAAGCAAATCATACTTACGGGATTCCTTACCCCCGCCCGTTCCTCCGAATACAACCGCGAACAAAGTAATGAGCGCCATCGGCATTGCAAAAGTCAACAGCATTGACCGCTTGTCCGAGAAAAACAATTTCAAATCTTTAAGCGCAAGTTTTATCATATACAGGAAATTTAATCCCTAAGCTGTTTACCGGTTAAACTTAAGAAGATAGTTTCCAGATTTACTTTTTGAATGTCAATGTGTACAATATCCAAACCTGTTTCACTGCACCTGATAATAATTTTTGCCAAATCACTCTTTACATTAGAGGAATAAAAATGAATGGAATTTTCAATCCGTTTTAAGTCCTTCCATTCGGAGACAATTTGGTCGAAAATCGTATCTGAAAGCAGAACAAAAGAAACCACAATCGTTTCCTTCATCTGACATGATTTTTTTAATTCTTCCAGACTACCCTGGGCTATTATCCGTCCGTCATCTATAATTCCGATACGATCACAAAAGCGCTCAGCCTCCTCCATATAATGAGTGGTATAAACAATCGTCATGCCTTCTTTGTGAAGCTTTTCCACTACTTCAAAGATCAGGTTTCTGCTTTGCGGATCAATGCCAACAGTAGGCTCATCCATGAAAAGGACCACAGGCTTATGGAGTAAAGCGGAAGCAATATTTATCCTTCTCTTCATCCCTCCTGAATAGGTTTTCACCTTATCATTTCTTCTGTCATACAATCCAAACAGTTTTAATATTTCCTCACTACGCGTCTTCAACTCAGCAGACGGAACACCATACAATCCTCCCCAGAAAAGTAAATTATCATACGCAGAAAGCTCATTGTAGAGCGCTATTTCCTGGGGAACAACACCGATTGTTTTTTTGCATTCCGCAGGATTCTTCTTTAAATCAAAACCTGCTATGCTGACCGTTCCTTCGCTTGGCTCAACGATCGTGCTAAGAATGGAAATGGTAGTTGTTTTTCCGGCCCCATTTGGCCCAAGCAGGCCAAAAAACTCCCCTTTCTCAATTTGAAAGGAGATTCCTTTCAGTGCCTGAATACTGTCGTAAGACTTTTTTAGATTGGAAACAGAAATCATTTGACAATGATAAGCATTTCACTGCAATCAAAGTATAAATCAGTGCCTGTCCAAAATCCTTGCCCCATTCGCAAAAAACCGCTTATTCAAATACGCACATACCCAGGCACTCCCCGACCCTATTAGTGCACCTGCCAGCACATCACTCGGATAATGCACTCCCAGATCCATCCTCGAATAAGAAGTAATTCCTGCCCATACAAAAACAGGTGCAATTATATACCATTTGGGAAAAGCCAAACTCATGGAAGTCGCTGTAGAAAAAGATACCGAAGCATGGCCGGAAGGAAAAGAGGGACTGCCCCCATCCGTCTCTTTCTCTATAAAAGAATAGGTAATGAAAGGCCTGGGTCTGTTAACAGCATATTTCATTGCAGTTGCTACAATTGTGGTCAGCACGAGACTCCCTCCCACATATACCCCTTTTCGTTTCAGTGTACTGTCCTTTCGAATGACTCCAACCGTAAATAG
>JABDEY010000095.1 GCA_013286805.1 Bacteroidota bacterium
TATTTTAATACCAGTTCAGCTAAAATTCTATCTGACCTTTTTAAAAAACTGGAGAATTTGCAAAACGGTAATAAGAGCAAGGTGATAATAAACTGGCATTACAATGAAGAGGACGATGACATGCTGGAAGCCGGAGAGGACTATAAATCAATGTGTAGTGTCACTTTTAACCTGCAATCCTTTAAAAAATAACTCTTTTAAAAATAATTCCCCTCCAATGATAAAGAAATCTGTCTATTGTTTTTTAATCGCTTGTTTGGCTCTTGCCTCCTGCCAGACTGAATCAAAAAAGGAAGACCCTGCAACAACTGTTTCTGCTACTCCTGCGGCATCTGCCAATAGGATGGATTCAGGTAAGACAGAAGTGAATGACCTGACAGATTTTAAATTTCAAATGGTCATTTCCAATATACCCTCTCCCTTTGAAACCATTATCGAACTTACAAAGGTTGGGATTGAGTTCAACAAAGATTTAATGAACAAGACGGAAAACGAGAAGAAGTATTTAACCACCACTCAGAAAGCCCTTAATTATGGCATTTATGGAGTTGACCTGGCGTACCTCGCCACAAATAAGGGGAATACACAAGGCACTAAATATTTTATCACTACCCATAACCTTGCAGCAAGTCTGGATGCAACAGAAGGACTGGATAAATTTGCCGGATCGAGGATGGATGGACACTGGGACAACAAAGATACTGTTGCCAAGGTGATGGACGAAGCCTATGCCGAAACAGACAAGTATTTAAGATCAGGTGAGAGGCAATTAGCTGCTACTCAGATCCTCACAGGAAGCTGGGTGGAAAGCCAATACATTACTTTAAACGGAATGAAAGGCTTGACCAAAAATGAACAAAATGGATTTTTATTTCAAAAACTATATGAACAGAAATTGCACATAGGACATCTGAATTCATTGCTTCAGGAATATGCCAAAGAAAAAGAATTCGCACCCGTTATAAATAAGCTGAGCGGCCTGAACGATGAATTCAAAAAAATAGCTACGGTGGATGACCTGACCAAAGAAAAGGTAAGCGAGTTGGCTTCAGAAATTGCTGAAGTCCGCGCGTTGATCATTCAATGAGCGAAAAAATATTAAAAGCTTTAATGCAGTTATTTGCCATTATTGGCAATAACGAATCAGACGGGGTCTACGGTAGAAATACCGTAGATTTTTTTTTAAAACAACAGCTCAACAAAGAACAGGTTGCAGAATACCTCCGCCTCTATGATGAACATTGTAAAGTATACCATAAAACGGGGGAAGAGGGCGAGAAACAGCGGAAAAGGGCTGCGGTAGGTTCAGTAAAGGTGATTGTTATCTGCCGTCAGATCAATGAGGAGCTGACACGCAAGCAAAAAATTCTGGTACTCTTGCGCCTGATAGAATTCGTCAAATCGGGCGGACAGATTGGAGAACAGGAGTCTGAATTTATCTCGCTTGTTTCTTCTTCTTTTAGTATTTCTGAAGACGAATACGCCGTTTTTCTTTCCTACGTGTTGAATCAGGACCCCGTTCAGGAACAGAAGTCAGATGACATATTGATTATTAATAATCTTCCGGGTGAATTGCATGTATTGAGAATAAAAAGTATTGGAATATACCTGATCAGATATTATGGAAGTTCAGGTATCTACCTGAATGGTCAGATTGTAAATTCGGAAAGGATACTTTTGCTGACCCAGGGCTCAGCGATCAGGAGTTCCAGATTACAACCGGTTTACTACAGTGATATAGTCAGCGGATTCCTGAGAGAGGGTTCCACCCGGAAAATTTCCTTTGTTGTCAAAGATTTAGAGTTTGTATTTCCCAATGGAAAAACAGGCCTGCATAAACTTTCGTTTTCGGAAGATTCCGGAAAAATGATCGGCATTATGGGAGGAAGTGGTGCAGGGAAATCAACACTGTTGAATCTGCTGAATGGAAACGATAGTCCCTCATCTGGCTGGGTTTTAATCAATGGAATAGATCTTTATAAGGAAAAGGCAGCCTTGGAAGGCGTTGTAGGCTATGTTCCTCAGGACGATCTGTTAATTGAGGAATTAACCGTTTATCAGAATCTCTTTTACAACACAAAACTTTGCTTTGCCACTTATTCGGATGAGAAAATTGCCCGCCTGGTAAAAAAATTATTACTTGATCTGGGTCTGGAAGAAATCTGTGATTTAAAGGTTGGAAATCCTTTGAAAAAAACAATCAGCGGAGGCCAGCGTAAACGCCTGAACATTGCACTTGAACTGATCAGGGAACCCTCTGTTCTGTTTGTAGACGAGCCCACTTCCGGACTCTCCTCCAGGGATTCAGAAAACAGTATGGATCTTTTGAAGGAGCTTTCCCTGAAGGGAAAGCTGGTCTTTGTGGTGATTCACCAACCCTCCTCAGACATTTTCAAAATGTTTGATAAGCTGCTGATCCTTGACCTGGGTGGATATCCCATCTATTATGGCAATCCGGTGGAGGCGCTCATTTATTTTAAAACAGCCGTTAACCAGATTAATGCCAACGATGTCCAGTGTGAAGTATGCGGAACCGTAAACCCTGAACAGCTTTTTAACATCATTGAAGCCAAAGTATTGGACGAAAATGGCACTCCCACTTATACACGTAGAATATCCCCGCACGACTGGAATGAGCTTTATTTGAAAAAAAATGTGGGCGAAGGCCCTGCTGAAAATGCGGCAATCCAGGTTGAAAACAGGTCACTTGAAAATGAAATCAGGATACCCCAGGTTGCAAAGGCAACATCCGGGGCCGAAAACATAACATCCGGGGCCGAAAACACAACACTCCGGATAGAATACGCAACGTCCTCTGTTTTAACAAACCCAAAAATCCAAACAAATTTCAAAAAGCCCGGATTTTTCAGCCAGATGAAAGTCTATTTAAGCAGGGACATACTTGCCAAATTGAGCAATACGCAATACCTCGCTATAAATTTTCTCGAAGCCCCCATACTGGCCTTTATTCTGGCATTTCTAACCAAGTTTTACCGCAGCGGTTCAGATTATGTATTCAGCGAGAACAAAAATCTGGTTGCCTATATTTTTATGTGTGTAGTTGTGTCATTATTTGTGGGCCTGACAGTAAGCGCCGAAGAAATAATTCATGACCGGAAAATTCTGAAGAGGGAATCGTTTTTAAACCTGAGCAGGGGAGCCTATCTCCTTTCAAAAATTCTTTTATTGTTTTTAATCTCTGCAGTTCAGGCCGGATCTTTAGTGCTGGTAGGAAATACAATTCTGGAGATCCATGGGATGAATCTGGCTTATTGGTTGGTATTGTTCAGCACGGCCTGTTTCGCCAATATGCTTGGGTTGAATATTTCCTCCTCCTTCGATTCTGTAGTGACCATTTATATTCTGATACCTTTTTTACTGATACCTCAATTGTTATTAAGCGGGGTGATTGTAAAGTTTGACGAATTGCATCCGGCGCTTTCTGGCAAAAGAGTAGTTCCGCTCACAGGAGACCTTATGACCTCCCGCTGGGCCTTTGAAGCAATTGCGGTCCATCAGTTTCAGAACAATGAATATGAAAAAAATGTGTATAAATTTGAAAAAGCAAGAAGCCGTGCAAAATTTAAAAAAGATGAATGGGTCAATCAGATGAACGAGGCGGTGAAATCTGGTAACCTGCATTTTCTTGTGGAAGAAATCAAGGCAGAGCAGGAGCAGAGCGCCATTCCTTTTAAGTATATGAATGAGTTGCAAGGCGGGACACTCGACGATAAAATAAAAACAGAAATTTTAGCTTACATAGATCAGGTAAAAAAACAAAATTTCAGGATTTACGAAGAAGCCACCAAAAGCAATGATTCGTTTTTTTCAGACTTTCTAACCACAGAGGAAGGAAGAAAAAAAATAGACAAACTCAGAAAAGAAAATCAGAATGATAAACTGAAGGAATTTGTAACAAACTATCCTGTAATAGGAGACAATGCCTTTATCGAAGGAGACCGGCTTTTTCAGAAAGCTGATCCGGTCTTCATGGATGCAGTTCCCGGCACTTTTCTGAGAGCTCATTTTTGCGCGCCCCGCAAATTCCTGTTCGGAAGACTTCTGCCTACCTATTGGGTAAACCTTGCCGTGATTTGGTTAATGGCTGCTGTCTTGGCAGTTACACTTTACTTTGATATTCTAAGAAAAGCATTGGAAGGGACGGGAAGAATGCTGAGCAGGAAGCAGAAATTTGCCTAAAGCAGACCGTTGAGCTTAATAAATCAGTAATCTTTCTGTTTATTGCCGGCCATCTTATTTTTCATTCACCTTATTTTTCAACAGATACCTTAGCCGGTTGAGCTCCCAGTTTAATTTTCAGTTCTTCAAATTCTGCTTTCAGCTGATCTACCTCCGCATGATAGGTAGAATTACTTTGTTTTAAAAAGCTGTTTTCCTTCTGTAGGTCTTCAATCATTTTTTGCTGTTCCTTCATGGCATTAACAAGAATATAAGGCAATGCAGATCCATCATACATCAGCAAATCAGTATTTACTGTATCCGTCGGATTTAATTTTTTGCTTTTGACATCTATCATATAGGGCGCTATTTTCTGCATATCCTGTGCAATTACTCCAACATATCGTTGACCATCATTTTTGTACCCTCCAAGTCCGTTGTATTGAAAGGTTACCGGATTAATTTGTTTAATGAGATCCAATCCGTCAGAAAAACCATTAATATTTTTTTTCATTCTTCTGTCTGAAAATGTTGCCCAGGTACCTCCTCCCGTTTTATCGGCAGCGCCGTTTACAGATAACTGTAAATCCGGAGCCGTAGTTCCGATACCAACCCTCCATCCGCTCGGCTGCAGAATCAAATCCAGATCCGTAGTACCGGGCTCTATTGCCTGTATCCAGGCATAACTGCCATTCACTACTCCGAATTCAAGCTGGTTATCAGTAGACAGGCCTGCACCTGTGGTAATATTGACTATACTCTCGGTTCCGCTGCCGTTTTGTCCCTGACTGGTTCCACCAGAGACTGATAAAGTGGCAAGTGGTGCTGCGACCCCAATTCCGACATTACTGGCTGGGGAAAGCCATAAACTGGCTCCATTTACGTTTGTAGTATTATCTACATCATATACCAATCCAATCGAGGTACCTGTCCAACTGGTTCCAGCAGCAATACGCTTTGCCAGAAAACCAAGACTGGTTTGATTGGTGGAAGTAAAACCAATATTGGCTAAAGGAAGGGTGTTATTAAGGGCGCTCCCAAGAGCCCCAGCCATTGTATTAAAGGTGGTACTTTTGGCCGTTCCTCCAAGGGATGCAGCCAGCTGCGTAATATCCAATGTAGCTGCAGGGGCAGATGTTCCAATCCCAACATTGCCACCACTCATTCCCTGAAGAAATAGGGTAGGTGTTGCAATATCATTCCCTAATGTAAGATTTCCATTCGCACTCCAGATATATGGATTCAATAGGGTTGCACCTACACCCAAATTCATGGAAGTTGTTCCATTCCCAATAGTGACAGCAGAATTAGCAACACTCGTGGTAAGAAATTTTGCAATTGAGGCACCAGAGGTATTTGTTAATACCTCAAGTGACGCTACCGGAGCCGTAGTACCAATTCCAACATTCCCGGCATTATCAATGCGCATCTGTTCGCTTAAAGTGGTACTGCCGTTAAGAGTTGTTGAAAAAGTCATATACGTTCCATTAGCCGTAGCTGTCCAGGCTTCCCCGGCAAAAAATTTAATTTGCGCGGCATCAGCAGCTGTGAAAGCCGCTCCTGTATAACCCCTTCCTCCAATATCCAGCAGGCCTGCTCCGGAAGTAGCAGCAGTAGGAGCCGCCAGAGTTCCCTGAGCCCGGCGCCCGATTATAGTTGGAGGAGTTGCATAATAACTTAAAGCAAGGGCATTAGCCGCACCAGAAGCCAATTCCAAACTGAAGGCAGGTACAGTCGTTCCAATTCCAACATTGCCGGTGGATGTAATCCTCATCCGTTCGAAAGCCGCAGTATTACCTCCTGTATTGAAAACAAAATCTTTCGCGTCTGTGGTCCCAATAAAATTAGTTCCGGGAGTAGTTCCTGCATTTCCTGTAATTGTCCAGCCACCAGCACCGGTTGCCGTAACCCAGGTAGGTGGAGCACCCACACCGGCAGATTGTAAGAGTTGTCCGGCGGTTCCGGCAAGACCGTTAGGTTTTAGTGCTTTAGAAAATTGCACACTACCTAGTGCATTTATAGCATTTCCGGTTCCGGCAGTGGATACCTGAAGAGCATCCGAGGTATTTCCGGCATTGGTAATTTGGAACTGCGCTCCGCCACCAATGCCAGCATTGGTATTACTTCCATAAACGGCAAATCCTGTACCATTGGTGGTAGATTGAACAGAGTTTAATGTATTAGCCGGATTGATAATCTGGAATAACCCTGAAATTCCTGTACCTGTATTACCGGCACTCACAGCAGCACCACTCCCATTTGTTTGTCCCAATATGGCTGCGTTTGAATTCAAAGCATTTATTATCTGAAATGAACCCGAATTACCGGTACCAATAGTAGTAGCATCAAGAACGTCAGTACCACTGGCCGCATTGGTAATTTGAAAATTCCCGGCACTGCCGGAAGTGCTTCCATTATAAACATCCAGCTTGTTAATCGGAATAGTAGTTCCAATCCCCACATTTGTTCCATCATCAAAAAGCATTGAAGTAGAAGATAAGGTGTTAGCAGAAGTCCATTTAGTAACATAATTAACAGTACCCCCGCTTAATCCCCCAGGAACTGCGCCAAAAGTATTATTGCCAAGTAGCACTTGGCTTGCATTACCGGTAAAATTGGTGAATCCCATATCCCCATTCAAATTGGATGTTACAATTGCTCCGGCTGCACCGCTTGCCAGTGTGCTTACACGTTCTGTACCAACCACATGGAGAACCTGGGCAGGTGTGGCTATACCAATACCCACATTTCCTGCGGCAAAAATACCGGCATAATTATTTACTCCCCCGCTGGCTGTGAAATAGCCCGCGTAATTAGTTGTTGCTCCGGTGGCTTGGGCATAAACGGCAGAACTACTTGCTCCCCCACTAACTATGAATTCACCGCCATAATTAAAATTTCCACCAGTTGCTGAAAAATTACCCGCTACATTGGAACCTGAAATTCCGGTATTGCTCACTGTTGAAGAAATCCCATAGGCTGTGTGGAAGCTATTGGCGCAGTTCCTGGGGGATTAAGCGGGGGTACTGTTAATTATGTTACTAAATGCAATAACAGATATAGCAGTTCCATTCCCTGTTATATCATCTACCTCAAGACCGTTCCCGGTATGGTTTCCGGTAAAATTAAAACGGACAATACCTGCAGCTTCAGCTCCGCTGGAATTAGAACTTACCAGAAATGCATTACCAG
>JABDEY010000096.1 GCA_013286805.1 Bacteroidota bacterium
AAGTGCAGGTAATAAAATAAGTAAGGGATTCAATCTGCTATTTCTCATAACAATTTGCCGGATACACCAAAGTTTCAGTTTAAAAAACGGAAATAATTACACAAATCCCTATTACTATTTTTTACATGGTAAGGGACAGTTTTATAACAATATTTCAACCACGGTGTGCAACAACAGGCTGAAAGTAGAAGCTAAAATTGACCTTGGTAAAGGAATTTACATTGACCCATATGATTTTGGTGAAGAGCATTATTCCAAAGCTTATTATACTGTCAATTGTAATCAATCCCGGCAACAATATTTAAATGCCCAGGTTCAGCAATTTATACACGACATAGATATAAATAATAAGTTTAATAATATTCCGGTTGTTTCGGATGTTACTGGAGGTGCCTATTCCTTAACGGAGTATAACCAGAATAATAGCGGTAAAGACAGGGTACATAAGCCTATCAGTGTAACAGAATGTCCATGCGCAACAGTGGCTTTGGATTCCACCGAAAAATCCATCAGGATAAAAAATCCAGCCACTAAACCCGGAGAATGGAAAAAGGAAAATGTGGGGATAATAACACGTAATGGATTTACGTATGGAAAATTTAGAGCCAAATTGAAGTTGACAAAGTTGTTGAATAAACAGGATATCTGGAATGGCATAACCAATGCCATTTGGCTTTACAGGCAGCCAGGTGACTGGAATCTGCGAAGAGAATGCTTTTATGGATATATCCCCAAAGGCCGGAATGGCAGGAATGCATTACGAACAAAAAGAACTTCCTATTCAGAAATCGATTTTGAAATAGTAAAAGCAGCACGCAATTGGCCTAAAAGTTCATATAGTTTGTTTCAAAGCCGTCCTGAAAATCCTGTTTCGGATTCCAACAAAGTGATGGTAACATTTACCAATTGGGATTTAGCATGTCAGGATGCTTCAAAATACGGAGTGGGTATACACAATGTCAACCACAATAACCTGAAATATGAACTTCACAGATGGGACGATTGGTATAAAGCAGTTACAGGTAAATATGCAGCAACAGACAATGAACTATTTAACGGCCCGTATTTTTGGTTTGAAATTGAATGGAAACCGGAGGAAATAAT
Organism: Bacteroidota bacterium; assembly: GCA_013286805.1. Classification (GTDB taxonomy): domain Bacteria; phylum Bacteroidota; class Bacteroidia; order JABDFU01; family JABDFU01; genus JABDFU01. The sequence continues at coordinate 1,105 of JABDEY010000096.1, forward strand.
TTGGAGAATTGGGCCGGAAAAGGATCAACTCAGGGAAATAGGTTATATGAACTCATCCGTGACAAATATCCCAAGCAATCAAATGTTGCTTGCTGTAACTCAGGAATGGCATATGGCTGACTGGTGGCCAGAAGCACCTTTTGATCAAAATCGGATTCCTTTTCCAGGGAAAGATATTATTGGACGTATATATGAGATGGAGGTGGAATAATTGATCCCCTTATAACTTCTGGTTTTTAGCAGGCGCAAAGATTTTAAAATTCATCCATCCTGTTTTTTGCAGAAAATAGCTCAATGAAACTCCAAGAACACCAAGCCCATAATTAATGCTTCTGCTAAAATTGATAGAAGAAGCTTCCGGGAAATATTTGGTGGGACAGGTTACTTCGGCAATATCGTATCCTGCATAAAATACCTGGGCAGCCATTTGATTGTCAAATACAAAATCATCAGAGTTTGCATGAAAGTTGATTCTTTCCAATACCTCCTTTGAAAAAGCTCTATAGCCAGTGTGGTATTCAGAAAGCTTTTGATTCATCAGAATATTCTGTGCCAGCGTCAGCATACGGTTAAAAATAAACTTATAAACCGGCATTCCACCTTTAATAGCCCCTTTACCCAATATGCGGGAACCAAAAACAGCATCATAAAGACCATTTGCTATAATACTTGCCATTGCCGGTATAAGCTTTGGAGTATATTGGTAATCCGGGTGAAGCATGATAACAATGTCAGCTCCCAGAGAAAGGGCTTTATCATAACAGCTTTTTTGATTTCCGCCATACCCCATGTTTTTTTCGTGCCGAATAATGTATTTAATCCCTATTTTCCGGGCTACTTCAAGCGTATTATCCTTGCTGGCATCATCCACTAATATTACTTCATCAACTATGTCAAGTGGAATTTCAGAAAAGGTTTTCTCTAAGGTAAGTCCGGCATTGTATGCAGGCAGAACAACAACGAGCTTTTTACCTAAAATCATGGACTATAATTAACCGCTAATTTATCGTTTTTTGTTAAATTTAGAGGATATATTAATATCGGGCCTGTGTCCAACCAGACATCATTTCCTCGGAAAATTTACTATTTTGGCCTGGCAGTAATTGCAATCGGACTTCCGGTATCCGTATTTCTGATGAGTCTGGGCCAGTTCATAATTCTGGCAGGTTTACTCCTCGATGGCAGGCTTGTTGAAAAACTGAAGCGGTTCAGATCAAATAAAATGGCTGTACTGGTTAGTTCTGTTATGCTGCTTCATTTTCTTGGATTGCTTTATTCAACAGACTTCAATTACGGTTTTAATGACATTCGTGTTAAAGCTCCCTTGCTCCTTTTGCCTTTATTTATAGCCGGTGCAGAACCGCTTTCAAAAAAAACAATCAACTGGCTCCTGGCTGGTTTTGTTGCATCGGTAACTGTCGGAACAGTTATCTGCATGGGCGTTTACTATGGCATAGTTCCGACCAAAAAGCCAGTCAACGATATCCGGGACATCTCCATTTTTATTTCCCATATACGTTTCAGCCTGATGATTGCTCTTTCCGTTTTTATTACGGCCTGGTATTTATATCATGAATCTTCCTTTGCCCTGAAAACAGGATATTTGATATTGATCGCCTGGCTGATCATTTTCTTAACTGTTTTAAATGCAATAACAGGAATTGTGGCACTTGTAGTTGTTGTATTTGCACTGCTCCTGTTCGGATTATTTACATTAAAAAATCGGATTGTGAAGACCTCGGCCTTGATTGCTGTCCTGCTTTTAATTGCAGGACTTGGATTTTACCTGAAAACACTGACAGACCTGACCCGTGTTATTCATCCGGTTGATTTATCAAAACTGGAAAAGAAGACGGCTTTAGGAAACGATTATGTGCATTATCCTGACCGATTTGAATCAGAAAACGGGTACCTCACATGGATTTATTACTCTCCGGCAGAACTTGAAAAAGTTTGGAGTAAAAACTCCAATATGAGATTTTTAGGATTATCAAAAAAGGGAGATACTGTAGCTTATACATTGGTCCGCTATTTAGCTTCAAAAGGTTTACGAAAAGATGCGGCGGCAGCGGCTACATTAAGCCCGGAGGAATTCAGGTTAATAGAGAATGGAGAAACAAATGTGAATGATATTGGGAGGTCAGAGTTAAGCAAACGGGTTTTGCAAATACTTTGGGAATTCAGAAATTATCAGGCAGGAGGCAATTCAAACGGACATTCTGCTATCATGCGCCTTGAATTCTGGAAGGCAGCGCTGTCAATTATTAAAAAACATCCGATAATTGGCGTGGGGACCGGCGATGTGAAAATTGCATTCATGGACCAGTATGAAGAGATGCATTCGACACTTGATCCTGGACATCGTCTACGAGCCCATAACCAGTTTTTAGCTATTACAGTAGCCTTTGGAGTTTTAGGCCTTGCCTGGTTTTTACTTGCAATGATCTACCCTATGATTAGGGAAGGGCTAACCTTTAATTATTTTTACGCAGTATTTTTTATCATTGTTTTCATTTCCATGCTTAACGAAGATACTTTGGAAACTCAGGCTGGGGTGACGTTTTATGCTTTTTTCAATTCGCTTTTCCTGTTTGCCTGCAAAAGGACTGCCGATACGAATTAAGCGAAACAAGATGTTTTGTATATTCGTGGAACGATGAATAAGAAAACAGCCATATTCCCAGGCTCCTTCGATCCGATTACAACCGGCCACGAATCCATTATTCGTCGCGCTTTACCACTCTTTGACGAAATCATCGTAGCCATTGGAATCAATGCAACAAAAAACCTGCACTTCCCCCCCCGGAAAAGCGCAAGGCCTGGATAGAGCAGCTCTTTGCAGGCGAGCCGTGCATTAAAGTCATTACATATACAGGCCTCACGGTGGATTTGTGTAAAGAACTGAACGCTAACTATATATTAAGGGGGCTACGCACCTCCGCCGATTTTGAATTTGAACGCGGCATAGCTCAGATGAATAAAGCCATGGTAAATTCAGTAGAAACGGTGTTCATTCTTACCACTCCCGAACTTTCTGCAATAAGTTCCACGATTGTGCGTGATATACTAAGGCATGGGGGAGATGTTTCGGCTTTTGTACCGAAAGGAATCGATCTGAAGTAAAATTTAGGAATCATCTTGCGCGTTTATCTAAAGCTAAATGATAGGCAAATCATTCATTCGAAATTCAAAATCCAATATTCAGTATCCTTTTCTATTTCTTTTGATTTTCATTTCCACTTTTGGATTAACAACCCCAGACGCCATAGCCCAAAACTCCATTATCAATGGCTACGCACCCAATTATAAAAACCAGGAAATCACATTATTCACACACGCCGATTACATTTCCGGAATGGACATACCCGTTTCCTCGCAGACTGTAAATGACAGTGGTTTTTTCTATTTTAGTTTTTCCACGGATGAAGTGAAGCGTATTATACTGGGAATTGGCAGGCAGAAAGCCAATATGTATATAGAGCCGGGCAGAACATATCAGCTATTTTTCCCCGGACAAGACAGCATTCGTTTTATGAACCCCAATATCGGGCAAACTGTAAATCTGGAGTTTACCTTCAGAGACACATCGGATATAAATGCCCTGATCATTAACTACAATGAACATTTTGAAAGTTTTTGGGCGGAGAACTATCCGTATTTTGTCCAGAAGAAGTCAAGGAGCCGGCTCGACTCCTTTGAACTGAAAATGCAGGAGACCTATGCTTCCTTTAATAATCCCTATTTCAAATCTTTCATAACCTATACGATTGCGGGGATGGAACTGAATACATTTCAGAGCCGGAATGAACTGGCTAAAAAGTACATTATTGGGAAACAAGTATTGTATAACCAGTATGAATACATGAGTTTTTTTAATAGTTTTTTCAACAGGTACCTATATGTATATTCCCAAACCAAAAACGGGCCGGCACTTGCAGAAATGATCAACGAAAAGGCCAGCTACGAAGGTTGCATGGAAGTATTGGCAGGAGATAAATATCTTAAAAATGACACACTAAGAGAACTTGTACTCATCAAAGGTCTTTCAGAGCTGTATTACGTACCAGAATTTAAACGGGAAAATGTGCTCAGTATTCTTACCCGTATATCCTCCTCTGGAAAGACAGCAACAAGTCGGGCCATTGCCTCTAATGTCATACATTCATTTTCAAAACTACAGCCAGGAGCAAAAGCTCCGGAATTTACCTTAAAAGACAAGAATGGTAAAATCGTTAGACTCAGCGATTTTAAAGGAAAATACGTTTACCTTGATTTTTGGGCAACCTGGTGCACACCTTGTCTTCAGGAAATGAAACTGATTCCCGGCCTGAAAAAGAAGTATGGGGACAGAATCGTATTTGTGAGTATCAGTACAGATGAAGACACCCTTCAGCTTAAAAAGTTTTTAAACAAAAATCCAAAATACGATTGGGTGCTTCTGCACGATGGTAATGATAAACAGGTGAAAGAACGATATGAAATAAAAACAGTTCCGGCTTATTTCCTGATCAACCCATTCGGAAATTTCACTCAATCACCCGCCCTGAAACCTACCCAGAGTATTGAAAGCACATTCTGGGAAATCAGTAAAAAGAAATAAACTTTAAGCGACCACCTCTTTCTTCGGAAAGAACTGCCTCTGAAACAGCAATATCATTACAACTCCAACTGAAATAGAAGCATCTGAAAAATTAAATACGGGTCTGAAAAAGATAAAATCTTCACGTCCCCATATTGGGAACCATGCAGGAAAATGACCCTCAATCAGCGGAAAATAAAACATATCAACCACCCGTCCATGTAAAAAGCCGGCATATCCCCCACCTTTGATCATAAGTTTAGCCACCTCGTAATTGCTGTCACTAAACAAAAGCCCGTAAAAAGTACTGTCCAGTATATTCCCTATTGCGCCAGCCAATATAAGAGCGATACTGACAATCAGACCACGGTGCACCTTTTTCCGGACAAGATCGAACAGATACCAGCCTATTCCGGCTACCGCTGCAATGCGAAAAGTACTTAAAAACAGTTTGCCGTAACGGCCTGCGAACTCCATCCCAAATGCCATTCCATTATTCTCCGTGAAATGGATAATGAACCAGTTGCCAGCGACATGATACTCTTCGCCGACAAAGAAATGCAGCTTAATGTAAAACTTAATGACCTGATCAATCAGTAAAACGAGGAAAATGATTATAAAAGGTATTCTCACACCCTTTATGCGTATTGCTTCATTTTCCCTTCAATGCTGGTAGTAGCATGTGGGACACTGCGAAGGCGCTCCTTTGGAATTAAACGCCCGGTTACCCTGCAAATCCCATAACTTTTATTTTCAATGCGGATCAATGCATTCTGAAGGCTCTGTATATATTTTTCCTGACGGGAAGCCAACTGTGCAGTTTCCTCCTTGCTCATAACGTCTGATCCATCCTCGAGTAATTTGAAAGTCGGGGAGGTATCATCCGTACCATGGTCGTCTTTATGGGAAAGTGTACTTTTCAATAAATCATAATCGCGCTGAGCTTCCTGAAGTTTGCCATGTAAAATGGTTGTGAATTCAACCAGTTCCTTGTCCGTATAACGCGTGCGCTTATCATTGCCGATAAATGGTTTGGGTTCTTTCAGGTCAGGACGTTTGATGAATGTTTTAGGTGGTTCATAGAAAAATGCCGGAGAAGTCTGACCTTTGGAATCTCTGTCATTACCATCTTCATCCAGATCTATAGAAGGGGAGTCTTGTTTCTTTGAAACAGGAGTTTTTTTGCTGACAATTGTTTTTTCTTTGCTAATAGCCTCAATCGGAGCCGCAGTTTTTTTGGCTACGACCACAGGGGCTTTTTTAGTGACTACCGCAACTTTTTTTACTGCGGTTTTTTTGGCAGCCAGATTCTGAACTATCGGTTTTTTAGCAACTATTTTCCTAGCCACAGGTTTTTTAGCAGCGGCCTTTACCGGCTTATTCGACTTTTTCACAGTTTTTGTCACTTTCACAATTTTTTTCGAATGGACAGCTTTTGTCGCTGGTTTTGAAGGAGCTTTTTTAGCCACTGATTTTTTAGCAACCGTTTTCTTAACAGGTTTGCTCTTTTTTGAAACTTTTTTAGCCATTTTAATGTTCTTTAACTAATTGAGTTTTAACTATTGATATCATTGTTTTGACTTCATCGTTTACTTCAACAAGT
>JABDEY010000097.1 GCA_013286805.1 Bacteroidota bacterium
GGTGCCTTTTGTGTCAGGAATAATTATGTCTCCTGTGCCTTCGTGTGTCTCCGTACTTATCTGAGGTGTTTCTTCGGTTTGAACAGGCGGTGGGTCATCTACTACAGGATCATCTACTACTACAGGTGGAGTAAATTTTACTGTTTCCATCACAGGAGGAGGAGGAGGTGGTGGAGGTGGAGGTTCTGTTTCATCAATGGGAGGGGGAGGTGTGAGGTCGAGCTGGGTATTATCCATATTGACCAGGGCATTGTCTTTGGAGTGCCTGAAAAATTCAATGATTTTAGGTGTGACAGAAATAAGGATGATGGCTGCAGCGGTTGAAAGCAGGGCTATCAATACTGTACGGGGATATTCCCTGCGGATCATAAACGCTCCGTAGGTTTTGTTCCTGTTCTCGAAAACGATCTCGTTTCGTTCCTCTGAAACTACGTTTGTCCAATCATTCATAAGTTCCCGCTCCTGTTTTTTATTTCGCCGGGTTGGCGTCATTTGCTGCATTGACCAGGTCCAGTTCGGACTGCATCATGTCAACAACTGCATATTTACCAACCATTGTAATGTTTAATTCGTCTACTATATCTATCATATTCTTGTAAGTCGCTTTGTCATCGGATTTAATCAGAACGGTGAGCGCTTCTTTTTTCCCTTTTTCAGCGACTGCCATACGCTTGAATGTCGTGTCGGCTATTTCGTGATTTTTTACTTTTTCAGTCAGTTCCAACACTTTGTCCCGGGTAGGTTTATTCCTGTCCAATAAAAGTTTGCGCAGTCCATCCTTGGAATAATCCGTTTTAATGAGTTCTGTTAAAGGCTTTTTGTCTTTGTTGTTCTTGGGATAAAACTCCCCTTCATAATAATACAGGTTATCGTCCTTGGTCATAATAAACGTAAGTGCATTGTTTACTTTCTGAAGATCTTTTTTGTCCTTGGGATCGGCCGGGTAATTAATCTCCATGGTTTTTGGCTTACTGAAGGTGGAGGTCAATACAAAAAAAGTCAGCAGGAGGAAGGCCAGGTCCACCATAGGGGTCATATCTATACGGGTAGAGGCTTTCTTAGCTCTCTTTTTGTCATGTTTCCCGTGGCCTCCGCCATCGCCTGTGTTTACATCTGCCATTTTTTGCTAATCTGCCTCGAGGTTTGTAATAAGGTTAAATCTGTAAATGTCGAATTTCTTAAATACGTCAATGACCTGTTTAACGGATAAATATTTGGCTTTCCCATCTGCTTTTATCGCGTAACGCAGGGGCTCATTTTTATAACCGGTACGGCCCAGATCTTTGGCCTTTGTTTGTTCTGCCTTTTCCCTCGTTAATTCCACAATACGTCCGAACTGTATCCAATCTCCCAATTCGTTATGTATGCCAGTTGTATCTATGGGTATACCGGGTGATTTTACTTTTGCCCGGGCTACATCGTCCATCATGATATACTCCTTTAATTGTGACATGGGAACGCCAAAGCTGGTCATTCCGGCAAAACGTTTTTTCTCTGCATCTGAAAAGTCGATTCTGTATTGAGCACCCATTCGCTCCAGCGTTTTGATACGTACATCTGGGTTTGTTATGTTAAAAAAAGGCTTGCCAGCTACATCTATGGAAATCAGCATGACGTTATCCGGCAGTAATTTGTCGGAATGGGAACCTGGGGTGTCAACAATTACCGGTTCATTCACACGCACAGAAGCAGTCAGCATAAAGAAAGTCACCAACAGGAAGGCCAGATCCACCATGGGGGTCATGTCCAGTCCAGGGCTGCTTTTTGGCATGTTTATGCGTGGCATAATCTGAAAATTAGTTTAAAACTAAATTCTGCGTTTTTATTTTATTACTTATGTGCGCTTATGGACTGAACTATGCTGAATCCTGCTTCGTCCATGCTGTAGGTAAGGCTGTCAATTTTGGAACTGAATACATTGTACATGATAATTCCTATAACCGAAGAAACGATTCCAAGAGCTGTGTTGATAAGGGCTTCAGAGATACCTGTTGCCAATGCAGTTGTGTCGGGAGCACCTGCCTGGGAAAGTGCAGCGAAAGAACGTATCATCCCGATAACCGTTCCGATCAGTCCCCAAAGGGTTGCAATCGTGGCACAAGTTGAAATTACAACTAAGTTTTTGGAAAGCATTGGAAGTTCCAATGAGGTAGCTTCTTCCAGTTCTTTATGAACGGCCGCAACCTTGGTTTCTTTGTCCATGTTGGGGTCTCCCTGAACATTTTTGAGTTTATCTATGCCTGCACGAATGACATTGGCTAATGAACCCTGTTGTTTGTCACAGGCAGAGATTGCTTCATCGAGCTGGTTGCCGGCAAGATTGGATTTTATGGAACGTATGAAATCGGCTGCATTGCCTTTGCCGCTTGCACGCATGATGGTTATCAAGCGCTCAATGGAGAAAGTGGCGATGATGATGAATATGGCAATAAGGATGGGTACAATGAATCCACCTTTATACATCATGCCTAAAATGCTTCCGTTCTTGGGGTGCATTTCTGCATCGAAGTTGGATCCGTTACCTAATACGAACTTCCATACAACAATACCTACTACCAAGGCTACCACAATACTTCCAAAGGCGGCGATGGCTGACATCCCACTCATTTTTGATGATTTCTTGTCCATAATCTGTTGTTTTTGTTTATTATTTGTTAAGATGCAGTTTTATAATTATTCCACAATTTTGAAACCTGATTCCCAATTTGAAGGTGACAATATTAATAAAAACTTATGAATATACATAAGCCTGAACAACGTAATATTTTGGCTGAAATTATGTAAATAGGATATTAGAATGTGTACGGGTTATTAAGCGGCAGGTTTTGGGCTTTGAACGGTTGGAAAGTGAGCCGCATAAACTGGATTTAGGAAATAAGATCCCTGCTTCAGTCAATCCTTGCATCGAGATGAGCATCCAGAAGCGCTTCTTTGATAGGAGTCAGTTTGTCCAGGTCTCCTTGTTTGACTGAACACTTCCCTTTGTTGTGAATTATCAGAGCGCATTGCCCGGCCTGTTCGTATTCGTGGCCACAATATTTCATGAGGCACTCAATTACCCAGTCAAAACTGTTTATGTCATCATTGTAAATTAAGAGCTGATGGGCAGTTTTCTCCAGCGTTTCAACTTCTTGTTGTGTTGATTCTTTGGTTTGGATGTAAGGTTTCATATTATTTCAGGCGAAGTAATAATCCGAATTTGTTTATCGCTCATTACTCATGTAAATATAATCAAAATTTTACCTCAAAAGTGTAACATTTCCCTGTTTTGAGATTGCAGTGCCATCGAATAATGTTGCTTTCAGGTAATACATATAGACTGCGCTGTTGCATTCCTTTCCTTTGTATTTGCCATCCCATCCATTTGATTTATCAATGGCTTCAAAAACTTTTTCTCCCCAGCGGTTGAAGATGGCAAAATAAAGTGATTGTATGCAGAGGCCCCGGACGAATAGCTGATCGTTTTGTCCGTCTCCGTTTGGTGAAAATGCTGTAGGAATGAATACGTCTCCGCAATTGACCTCAATTGTAATGTGGGCTGTGCTGATACAGCCTTTGTTACTTGAGATTGTTAATGTGTAAACTGTGGTTGCTTCCGGCGAAGCGATTGGATTGTCACAGGCTGTGCAATTCAGCCCTGCTGAAGGACTCCAGGAATAGGTTCCTGTTCCGGAGGAGTTGAGCTGCATACTATGTCCGGGGTAAAGAGTAGTATCACAACAGGCCTGGATTGAGGGAACAGGATTGACGATTACCTGCGTAGTATCCGTTGCCTGACAGTATCCGTTGGAAACCACAAGTGAATAGGTTGTAGTCTGGAGAGGTGTGGCTTCGGGGTCTGAAATGTTAGTTGATGTTAAGCCTGTTGATGGGTTCCAACTGTAAAATGCTCCGCCTGTGGCCTTCAACTGGACTGAGGTTCCTTCGCAGGTTGTCTGAGTGCTGTTTATTGTTGGAACAGGTACCGGATGAACAGTTAGGGAAACGCTGTCTTTGAGTGTGCATGAGTCGTTTGTGATGGCTACATATACTGTGCCTGAGGCTGCAGGAATAAAAGTAAGACTGTCTTTTGCTGTGCCTGTATTCCATAAATAGCTTTTGCCACCTCCTGCCACAAGCGTAATGCTTTGTCCCTGACAGACTGAACTGGCCGCGGTAATGGAAGGAGCTACGGTACAGGTGCCGCAGGTCCATTTGCCCAGAAAGCCGTAGATTTCTCCAATCCCATTGATTGTTTCGGAACCGAAACGGCATTGGTTATATCCTTGTACACTGCCGGTAAAATAGGCATTTGGACTCTTGGGATCGGCTGAGACCGCGTTGTGCCCGGATACGTTTACTGCCTGACTGATATTATTCTGGTTATTGACTGTACTGCCACAAAGTGTATTGCCGGAGGAATCTATTTTTACCAGAAAGGAAGCTGCGCCTGAGCCGGCTGATTGTAACAGGATTCCTCCAAATGTAAGACCTCCATAGGATTCTCCGGATAAGTAAATATTGCTCCATTTATCGGTGCTTATCGAATAATCTGTAGCAAAATCTGTGGAATTTGAGAGTATGCCACTTCTGGCCCAGATGGGGGAACCTGTCGCGGAAAATTTAGCCAGAAATACATTGCCATAGCTGCTGTTAATTCCTCCGGTTACTGTCTGAGTGCCAAAGGCTATTGTACCTGTATAATTTCCTGTCAGGTAAACATTACCTGCAGCATCTGTACGGAGGTATTCACCCAATCCGGGGACATTGCTGATGGAGCTTAAATTTCCCTGGATGCTTGCGTTGTTTGCCCAAATTACATTTCCATTGTTGTCGAATTTCGATAAAAACATATTTCGGGTAGTGCCATTTCCCAGATTAACGGCGCCGAATGATAATGCAGTTGAAGTTGTGTAGTTGCCAGTCGCATAGATGTTGCCAGCAGCGTCGGAAGAAATGCAAGTGCCAATTGCATTTCCGGAAGGGCAGGCCGGACTCTCGGCCCACATTGGATTGCCATTGGGATTATATTTTACAATAAAAGCATTGCCATTCGGACCGCCATTGGTGAGTAGTGTGGAGCCAAAAAACAGGCTATCGTTAAATACGCCTGTTACATATGCATTTCCTGAAGGGTCAAGGGCAACAAAAGTGCCCTGTGCGCTGCATCCTGAGCCCGGTAATACGGGTGTGCGTACCCACATCACGTTCCCGTTCGGGTCATATTTAACCAGGAACATATTTGTGTTTGGGCTTGAGATTGTGAAAGGCCCGAATGACATTGAATCGAAAAAAGTACCTGTTGCGTAGGCATTGCCTGCTTGATCTGTTGCCACCGAATAGGCAAAACACCAGCTTGATGGGGGGTTGGTTACCGATGTTTTTGCCCAAAGGACTTTACCTGACGAATCGTATTTAGCTAATAAAAATGCGGAAAAGGGGCTTTTGAAGGTGGAGTTCAGGTTGTAAGCTCCAAAGGTTGTATTTCCATTATATCCGCCCGTTACAAAAATATTTCCTGCTGTGTCAGTGGCATCAGCCCATGGTACGCAACGGGTGCTGGTATCCTGATTAACGGGTGAATTTACCCATAGCCATTTTTGAGCATTTGCAATATGGAAAAATAAAATGAATGAGAGCGTAATTAAACTCCTTCTTAAGAAATTGTCAGATGAAATGAATGAGAGCGTAATTAAACTCCTTCTTAAGAAATTGTCAGATGAAATGAATCTAAACAATCGAAATTAATATTCTAAAACTATCCGAATTTAGTCTGCTTCCGGGAATCTGCTGATTACTTATCTCCAATTAATACCTGCCCATTCCCTTTGCCCATGATGATCACTTTTGCATTGGGAGAGAGGGCTATTTCCTTTTGGGCTTTAATGGTTTCATATTGAAGCAAACGGTCCGATAATTCACTGTTGATGATGCGCTGGTAATCGGCGATACCTTGTGCCTCAACTCTTTTACGGTCTGCTTCCTGTTTTTCTTTCTGCAGCACGAATTGCATTTTCTGTGCATCCTGCTCTGCATTAATCTTGGATTCAATAGCGGCCTTTACGGAGGCTGGCAGGGTTATGTTACGTACTAACAATTGTTCCAGTACAAGGCCCCGGTCCTTGAAATCTTTCTGAATGCCATCTGAAATTTTTGTCTGAAATTCATCTCTCTTTTTGGAATACAGGTCCACCGCATCATAATAAACGGCATTGTCGCGTATGCGTGTGCGGGCAATGGGGCGTACTACCAGGTCTCTGTAGTCAAGGCCTATTTCTCTGAAGATGCGTGGGGCTTCATGTGGAATGACACTGTAGAGTATCGTCAGGTCAAGTACGACTTCGAGTCCGTCTGCGCTCAATGCACGGATAGCATCGTCGCCTGATTTGGCTCCTTCTGTTGGCACTGCCGACATGGTATAGTTCTGGGTTTTGATGTCCATGGAGTTCACTTCCATAAATGGGTTGATGGCGTTCAGTCCGCTTTCAAGAATGCCGGGTTGTACTTTCCCGAACAGTGTTTGTACGCCTACCTGACCGGCTTCAATTTGCTTGATGGAGGAATTGGCTATGCTTACCAGGGCGATTGCAAGTCCTCCAAACCGGATGATCTGGGGAATGTTTACGTTGCGAATAAATGGAAATAAAGCGGCTATGCTTTTTGAAAATATAAAGAGCAGGAGACCTGCGACAAATAGTATCATGGTTTTGGGTTTTTAATTTTGGCGAAGGTAGGGAAAAATGGGGGAGGAAGGTTTGGTTTAATTAAACTCCCTGCTTTACAATTCTGTCTTGCTTTGGTATAATTTATTGCTTAAATTGGGATGTGGGTTGAAATCTTCAGAATTTAAGCTATGAAAAAATCCCTTACTCTTTTCTCAGTCTTGGTTTGTTTGACCGTTGGCGCGCAAAATCTGCCTTTCCCGCAACATTATCTTTATACCTCAAAAGCGATTAAACCATCCAATTATTCCCAACACCAACTGGATAGTGTGGTTACAAGCTTTTATGATTTGTGGAAATCCAGATACTTCAGAAACACGTGTAATTCCAACCAATATTTTGTCTGGTTTGGTGATGAAGATTCAACTATTAATTCGGTGTCTGAGGGACAGGGGTATGGGATGATGATTGCCGCTTATATGGCGGGATATGATCCTAATGCGAAAACCATTTATGATGGTTTATTCAACTATTATAAATCCCATCTGGATTCTATTTCTTTTGAGCTGATGGCCT
>JABDEY010000098.1 GCA_013286805.1 Bacteroidota bacterium
GTCAATGATATCATCAAGGTTTTTGTCAAAGGCGCTGAAAAATATACAGACAGCGTGAGGGTTGATCAGTTGCTGGTACGGGAGACCGGCCTGAATGTTTACAGGGAAATGACAAATGAAAAAGGGGAAGGAGTTCTGTTTCTGAACAACCATTATATAAAACATAATTAAATTTTCTGCCCCATATGGATATTCCCCTATTCTGTCAGGCTAAGGTTTACATTGCTTTTTCATATTTTCTTCAATCATAAAATCCGCATCTATCTTCATTATTGAATCTATGGAAATATTAAACCCATTGGCTTTAGCAATTATCTGATTCATCCATTCCTGACTATTTCTCAGCTTTGGGATCTTCCAATTTATCTTCGTCACTTTCAATATCTGATTTTTTTTCCAATTTGTATAAGTCAGGCCGGTTATTCATCATTAACTGAATATCCATATTCATCATAGAATCTACGGTCATTTTGAAAAATTTCGCCTTGTTTTCAATATCGTACAGCCATTTCTTATCCGCGCGCATATTTACCTTGATCCTGTTTGCAATAGTCCTCTTTCTGTGAACCCTCAGGGAGTTCTCACCATTTGCATATAAATCATATGCATCTTCTATAAAACCCCAACCCAGTTCACCTATAGTGGCTTCCGATGCCATTATCAAAATCACATCTGATTTTTCAATCTCCCTTTTCAACTTAAAATCAATGGGGTCCTGTATATTTCCTGAATAGTCGAGATTTTGCTGATAATAGTACCAGAATCTATGTCTGTTAAACAGATGCTGTGGCATCAGAGTCGAATATATCCCCATCCAATAACTGTCAGCAATTGTAAGGATTCCTGGTTTGAAAGCGTTCTCGTTATTTACATAGTGAATGTCAGGATAGGCCATTTTTAAAGGCTTAACTTCATATAGCGTATTTAACCCGTTTGCTATATCTCCATCTGGCCACCGCAAATTGTACGACAATTCAACGTTGTCATATTTAAAATGAAGGAATTCCTTTCGTGTCAGGTGTTCCAGGTATTTTACCAATGTGTCACAGGCCATGTACATCGAGTATACACTCCAGTGAGTGCCTGTTTTCGGGTAGAGCGGATAAAGAGCGTTTTTCTTTTGCAGCTTAAACAGCGCATTGTAATCAATCAAATTTAAGTTTAATTGTTTTGCAATCCGAACGGTCCATTTATAATTTGTATTCATCGTATCGCAATCTGAAAAGTATTTGTCAGGAATGTATTCAGGATAAAAAGTGGTTTTCCCTGGAGCAAACAGCAAAACAAGACGAATGTTTAATTTTTCAAGGGTGTCCGTTAAAAATTTCACCTTTTGTAATCTGCTCAATATGGCCGCTTCACCCCTAAAATCATGGCCTGTATAAGCCCTGATGTATTTCTCTTCGTATAAAAAATTGTTTTTGCCGATAATGACGTCCCTTGCAGTTGGAATTTTCAACAGGGAAAAATAAACCTGGTTTTTGATCCGGACAAACAGATTCCTGAAACCAAAGTTTTCATTCAGGTACTTCCCTTTTTGAGCAGCATAACTGCCGTTGAACCAATTGGATTTTTTAAGCGTGCTGTCTGCCTCAGGTCTGATGTCTCCCTGGAGTGGTTCCACTTTAAGGAAGGGAACTAATTGCTGGTACAAGGGAATAAACCAAAGCACAATTATCAGGAAAATGAGTACGCCTTTACCATATTTCTCCAAAGACTTCATTTAAAACCTGAAATATATAAACGGGTTAAAATTAGTTGTAGTAATCAGTGAAACGGAAACCCCAAGAAAAAACAAAGCCAAAATGGTGTAAACAAGGTTGGTCAATAAGGAATGATATCTGAAATACAGATGATCCTGGATTTTTTTAAATCCCGGAACACTAATGAAAAAAGCACAAACGAGGGCGAGAAAAAATGCAATTTTAAAATCATTCGTATACACGATCAGATTTTTTACCCCTGGAGAACCAAAGAGTCTTTTTATGAAATGAAATGAATAACTTAATGAACTTGTCCTGAAAAAAATCCACCCAACTGATACGGTCAAAAATGTTATCAGCATAGCAGGAATGGCACCCAGCTTGTTTAATGTCTTCTGCCAGCCAATTCGTTCCAGAACCAAAAATGTTCCGTGAAAAATTCCCCAAACAATGAAATTCCAGGAGGCTCCATGCCATAGTCCTGATAAAATAAAAACCAACCATAGATTAAAGTACAGCCGTCTTTTGGAATTTACTTTATTGCCACCGAGTGGGATATACAGGTAATTTTTCATCCAGGCTCCCAGTGTCATGTGCCATCTTCTCCAAAACTCAGTAATACTTTTGGAAGTATATGGATTATCAAAATTTTCAGGGAACCTGAATCCAAGCATATGTCCAATGCCAATTGCCATGTCCGAATACCCTGAAAAATCAAAATAAATCTGAAATGTATAGGACAACATCCCGATCCAGGCGGTAGCCGTGCCAATATCAACAAGAGCAAGGGAAAATATTTCATCGGCCACAGATCCAATCGTATTGGCAATAATTACCTTCTTGCCCAGACCAATAACGAAACGATAAAAGCCGTTCAGAACCTGATCCGTTGAATATTCAGCAAAACGCCCTGTCATCTGGTCAGCAATTTGCCTGTACCTGATAATCGGACCCGCAATTAATTTTGGAAACAGAATAATATATAATTGATAATGCAGAAAATTGTTCAGGGGTTTGTGGTCTCCTCTGTAAACATCTATTAC
Organism: Bacteroidota bacterium; assembly: GCA_013286805.1. GTDB lineage: Bacteria > Bacteroidota > Bacteroidia > JABDFU01 > JABDFU01 > JABDFU01. Next base: position 2,747 of record JABDEY010000098.1, read on the forward strand.
ATATGTTAAAGATTCAAATGTATAAAAGGAAATTCCTATTGGCAGGAATACTTCCAAAGCCTTCATTGGACGGGCATGAAAAAGATGAAGCAGCGAATTGAAATTTCCTATAAAAAAGTTAAAATATTTAAAATAAAACAGCAAACCGATATTCATGCAAAGAGAAAGAACCAGAATAAGAATTTTTTTCTTTTTTATTATTTGCCGGTCCATCCATTTTACAAGAAAAAAATCAAGAGCTGTTGTTCCAAGTATCACGAAAATAAAAACAGGTGCGCCCCAGCTGTAAAAAAGAATGCTGGCCAGCAATAGAAAATAATTTTTCAGCCTGTTAGGGCAAATAAAATAAAGGGCAAGAACAAGGGGTAAGAAATAAAGAAGAAAAACAACGCTGCTAAAAACCATTCTATACTGGTTTTACAAAAGTGTACAGCAAAATAGAGCCGTGTCTTTTTATAAATTTCATTTCGAGCTGATGAATGGTTAATGCAAGTTTCCAGCTAAGTATGGCAATCCAGGGTGCAAACGTGTTAATGGTACTTCTTTTTTCCAGTCTTAAGCCTGCTTCTTTTCCGATTTGTTCAAGTTCCCCACCTGAATATAAATACTCGTGCTGTTCCTCTCCGAGGTTCGGTACCAGCTTCAGTTTATCAAAGACCCATTCGATCAGGGGCCACAAACTACTACGGTTAGGCGTTGAGATGACGACTTTACCGCCTGGTTTTAAAAGATGTTGAAATGTTTTTACGATTTGCCTCCCCTGCTCCTGTGATATGTGTTCAATAACTTCCAAAAATGCGATTTTGTCAAAACTGCTCTCTGGAAAGTTTAACTCGTCCAATAATCCCTGTTTGAATTCCAGGTTTGAATTGGAATAGCTGGAACGCGCGAATTTAAGGGCATCCGGGTTCGCATCTATTCCCGTTACCTTAGTACCTTTGTGATTGGCCATAAAATGAGAAAGTAATCCAGAGCCGCAGCCCACATCCAGCATCTGATCTCCCTCTTTTATTTCCAATGCATTTTCCGCCTCACTGAGTTTGGCATAATGCCAGAACCTCTGTGGTGCCTTCCCAGTATAATAGGCGTTGTACTGGTAGCTGCCATTGATCTCTATTTTATCACCTGTACGTCTACTCATACTTTTTGATTGTACTTTCCGAAATAATAGTAATACACTATTTTAGGAATATCGAGCAGCATGAATATGCTGTTTTTAATCAGGCTGACGCTTTTCCCATCCTGGCTCCTTAACTTTACCGGCAGGCGTTTGATGTCGTAATTCCTTTTTAAGGCTATGTAAAATATCTCTACATCAAAGGCAAATCCATTTATCCTGCTTACTGAAAAGATATCCTTTGCTATATCCGCCCGGAAACCTTTAATGCCACACTGGGTATCAAACATTCCTCCGGCTATGAAGCGGCCTACTATAAAAGCGAATGTTTTACTGGCGGCGGAACGCATCCTGTTTACTTCTGCAAAATAGCCCAGACTCCCCAGGGTGCGATCCCCTACAACCATGTGAAATTCCTTGAAATCGAGGTATTTTAAAAAGGTATCTATGGCTTCCGTCTCATAAGGAATATCCGCATCCGTAAAAATCCTGTACGCGCCCCTTGCCGACAACATCCCGGTCCGGATGGCGGCACCCTTTCCCCGATTGGGCTCATACTTAAGGTAAATACAATTGTTTTCAGTGGCAATTTTCTCCGTCCTACCCTGGTCAGCTGATCCGTCATCCACTATGATCACTTCCCAGGTAAAACTCTTTCTCCGGAGAAAGGAAATTAGTATGGAGAGATTTTTTGACAGGGCCTCAGCACTGTTATAGGAGCCTATGATAAGACTTAAATATATTTCGGAATTGGTGTCCAGGCATTATTTTTTTAACAAGGTGAATTTCAGGTCATCCGCATAACAAACGCCAGGTCCTGAATAAAACAGGTAAAAAGAAATTTTTCCCGGACGGAAGTTAAATGGAAGTTCCGTTCTTAGTTTTACTTTTTTCCAGCCATTGTTCAGGGTTTCGATGGGGAATTCGCTTGATTTGTAAAAATTTACCTCGTGGGCATCTAATACAAGGGCGCAGGGATGGTCGTTGCTCTGGCAAAGAACTTCTATGTCAAATACATCACCGGGATTGGCCTGAAAAATTTTAATGCCGCTGTACTGATGTCCGGGACTAAGCTTAACAGCAGGTTTTCCGGAATAAAATTTTTCACCGGAAATGTCCCCCGCACCTTTTAGTCTGATTGAATCCACAGAGGTCCTGATTTCATCCCCCATGGTCTTTTCCATACCACATGTAAATTCGAGTTTTTGCCTGTACACTTTACTCTTCTGATCCGTATCAAAGGTCAATATATAAATTTTTTCGCCGGTTTCCGCGTTTGCATACTCGAGTTTAAAATCCCTGACAAGGCCTTCATAGCCTTCGGTAAGCTTACTGATGGCCGCTTCTTCCGCACCCGGCGGTAATTCACATGTATGGAAATAGACCAGAACACGTGAATTGACTTTTGCAAGCTCGGACAAATCAAGGGGCTGACCCCAAAAATTCAACACATTTTCTCCAATCAGGAAAAAATAAGTCCTGGGGTAAAGCTTTTGCAGGAAGGAATAATATCTTGTCTGACAGTTCCCCGAATAGGATACTCCGAAGTGTATGGCAGATTCTATGAAAGCAGAATTCTCCGATCCAGTAGTAATGATACGGGGCAAGGAATCAAACGTTGACTTATTCTCAATGGTCTTCACGACTGTATTTCCGTTTTTAAAAACGGTAGCGCTTACAAAAGCATGGTAACAAAGCCACCCCGCTATAAGGATGAAAGCTGTGAGACGCATCTTTGAGTCTGTTTTTTCATTCAGGAAGGATACAAAAAATGCCATAAATGCCGGGATAAGCAACATACTGCCAGGTATTAAATAATAATATTTATAATGCTTAGCAGTGATAACTACCATAATGGTAATCACCAGCCATAAGATGGCTCCCAAAGAATAATACCCGGAACCTTTAATTTTTTTGCTGAATAAACCTGTTACAAAAGCGATTGTAATCAGCAGGTACCCTGCCATAAAAAAATATTCCTGTTCAAACAAAGAAGTTAAATTATACTTAAATGTGCCGAAATTGGTTATCTCCGCAGTTCCCGTCCCATAAGTGCCTGAATGCATAACCAGAGCGGACATCCATTTGAACATGAGGGGCAGTTTCGGCCATATCGGAAAAACCAGGGCGAGCATAAAAATGAATGTGAGAATCAGATAAATGATTTTCCTGGAAAATTTCCGGATTACAAAAAAAGGAATAAGCAGGAAGGGAATGCAGTTGATTTTAGCTGTAATGAGTAAGGCAGTAATGAATGAAAAGAAAAGCAGTTGATTTTTTTTTGAAAAATCATTGTCCGGATCCTGGCTGCGGTAATAAAACAGAACCCAGAGATACGCGCAATAATAATTCAAAATAATAACGATCAGTACCTCTGGCTTAAGTAGGATAAAATGATGTATGGCGGTATAGGAAACAATTGGCAAAAGCTGGAAGAACAATGCCTGGATAATATTTCCGGTATGCCGGTATACCAATGCCCCGCTTTTATATACTGAAAACAACATCAGGGAAATAAGGACGAATGCACAAACTGCTAAATACATTTCAGGATTAGAGAGTACGCTCTCATAAACAGCACCATGCCCCAGAAACAGGCTGGTCAGGAAAATAATTACTGCTGCCAGAAGCTGGACAGGAGTTCCAGGATGGTCGAAATGACCTATTTCAAGATTTCCACCTGCCAGATTAGTCCCATTGAGCAGGTAAACATAGGCCGGATCGGGATTTGTTGTGTAAATATATTTAGTCTGGGAATAAAAGAGGTAAGAAAGCAAAGCATAAATTAAAGGCAGAATAAACAAAGTTCCTAACGCTGCCCCGGATAGTTTGGGCAAGGGCTGCACTAAATCAGGAAGGGCCTTATGCGCTATGCTTTTTTTTTTATCTGGTTCTGTATCCCACAGGTTGTATTTACAAATACACCAGATAGCCCTGAATCCGTCCCACCGGAGTATTTTTACCTTTTGATTCTTTTTTACAACCCCACTTAAATGAAATTATTAAAAATCTGGGGTATATGACTGAACCTGTAAATCCGGAAGGCAGAGCCTACGTTGGCCTGGCAACCTCTCTTATTTTATTCCTGGCAGTGCTCGCTCTGCTCGCTATCCCGTTTTTTAAACTTATTGGCAAATCCATCCCCCGTTTTTATAATTTGTTCAGCAGACAAATTATCATTTTGCTGCTTACGGGAATCTGTTTTTTGTTGCTGTCTTT
>JABDEY010000099.1 GCA_013286805.1 Bacteroidota bacterium
ACGTTCGTACCGGAAGCTCCCAAAACAAGAGAGTTGCTTTGATTGACTATAGCTCCGGCGCCTATGGCAGTTGCAAAGCTAATACCATCAGAGCCAACACCAGCGTTTGATCCAAGAATTGTAATTCCAGTACCTGTAATATTTGAAACACCGGCTAAATAACCAATGAATGTGTTTTGAGAGGATCCCAGTGTAGGTTTAAGGACTGGCTGAGTACGTGTTGGGCAATTTCTACCGGTACAAGTATTATAACCAGCATATTGCCCAATAAAGGTATTCTGACTAGCTGGGTTATTCAAAGTACCTGCTTGATAACCAAAGTAAGAATTTTCTAAGATGGGATCAAGCCTCCCAGCCATATCACCGACCTCAAAAGTAAGAGGCACATTATCTGTGGTACCAATAAAGTTAGTGCCGTCAACGGTGCCTGAATTACCAGTCAGAGTCCAGCCACTGCTGTTGCCAGGTGCCTGCCAAGTGGCATTACCTGAAGCGTCTGAGGTCAAAATTTTCCCTGCACTTTGATTGCCATCAATATATTTAAACGTTGAATTATGTCCTGCTGCGCCAATCTGTAAATTTGCTGTCGGAGTTGCCCCTACCACATTTATTGCAACAAATGGCCCACCAGCAGGTGTGCCGTAAAATGTGCTTACCGGAGAAGAAAATGAAATATTTTGATTTACATCATCTACAGCAATACTATTCGCATTAACATCACCATTATAATCACCTATTGTAACTATACCATTACCTGGACTGCCATCTACAAAAAACAAACCATCACCATAAGAAGAAGTATTAATACCGAATTGTGGCACTGTTACACTAAAATAACTGCGATCATGAAATATAAGATTGGGACTGCTTGTCATTAAGTTACTTGCATCTCCAAAAGCAATTTGATTTTGAATAAGTGGAGGTGAGGCTTTTAAAGCTGCCCAGCTTAAATTACCGGCGCCATCATTAGTTAGAACTGTTCCTGCACTGCCTTGGGCATTGGGAAGAAACCATTGAAAACTGGTAGCGATTCGTGAAGGTCCTTGTATTGTAAAATTATGAACACTTGAATTGTCATTAAATTGAATGACTCCATTACCTACACCATTTTTGCCTAAAACAAAACCACCGCCATCAACAGCAAACGCAGCAGAATTCGGTCCAATGTGAACTTCATTACCATCAGTTTCTATAACAATATTCTGATTAGCATTTCCTAAACTAATATATTGATTTACATCTGATGCGCTGACAATCTTATCTCCTGTAGTCATTGCAATATTAGTGCCCCCTGTGGTATTGCCTGCAGCAAGAGTTGAAGAAAGTGTTCCTCCCAAATTCAATAAATCCACGGTAGTTGAACCGTTCTTCCTGAAATTCAGATTGGTGCCATTAAACCACAGATCACCTATATTGGGAGCTGTCGGATTAACTGCTGATGATGCTTGCAATCTCAGTGAAGCTGCACTGGTTGTAGGAGCAGTAATGTTCAAAAAAGCCGTCGGGCTTGATGTTCCTATTCCGACGTACCCCGCATTGGTGAGAATCATTCTTGTAGTGGGAGTAAAAGCAGAACCACTTGTTAATCCAGTATTACTGTAGAAAAGAAAATCACCAAGATAAGTGACCATAGTGGCACTTGTAGGGCCTTTGGCAATCCAATTCGTTCCATTAAAAGCTGAGTTACTCACCCAGAAGCCCGTGTTGCCATTAGAACCGAAATAACCACCATCATCGTTTCCGGATCCAGAGACATGCAAGTTATTAGGAAGCGTGGATCTTATATCCAGCGGATAAATCGGAGCACCTATACCGATTCCAACATTTCCGGTAGTCGGAAGGTGGTTTTGAGCCTGAGCACTTATGCAGACAGCTATGGTAGCTGTCAATTGTGCAGCCGTTCTTTTTATTTGGCTCCAGAGGGTTGGTCTTTTATTCATGGTATTGTATTTAGAATTGAAATCATTCTTTTATTACTGATAAGCACAAAAAGGTTAAGCCCGCCAGCAAATTGACAGGCAAAGAAAAAGTGAATAATGCCGGAAAAAAGAAAGGGAGATTTTTCAGCAGACATAAAGATCACGTTTTTACACAATTCCTACTCCAAACGTACTCTAACTCACTCGCACTTTATGTCTGCAATTAAACTTAGTTTATTCTTTCTGAAAAGGCAACAAGCTAAACTGTTATTCAGGTGGTTATACGTGAACCTATTCAGAAAGGTTTCAAAAAAATTAATTTTTCTTGGAAATAAATAAAGATCACTGTAATTCGGAATGTAACAGGATGCATTTTGAGTGTAATGAGTTACCATTTTAGTGTAACAACCTACATTTTGACAAAAAAACAGGAGCCAACTGCATCTTATCGTCCCTGGCTCCTGCATTACTCTATTGATCCCAACCGCACCCTATCCGTCTGTTATTAAAAATTTACTGCATGTACCCTTGAAATAGGTATAACCAGACCTCTTTTTAAAAGAATCCATTTATCGGTGACACCCCAAACGGTTGTTTCCACCTGCTTCAAACTTTCAGAGTCCTCAAAAGTGATCAGTGCTTTGTGACGGTGGTTATTGCCAAGTTTCATTGCATTTTCCAAAGTAGTTCTTCTATTTTGCTGTGCATGCTCATCTTTTAGCACTTCATCCTTTGGGAACATCAGGGTTGAAATGATTTCCTTTTCAATGAGCTGTGGTAAGGTAACTCCCTGCATGCGCCTGAGTTCTTGCAATTAACTGACATGGTTTACGGAGATTGACCTAAGCACCGATGAGCAGTATTTTTACAGTATGCTCTTAAAAGATTATGAGGAACCGGGGAGTTATTGTATCAATCCTAGCTTCAATTGAAATCCTGAATTCAGGAAGTTATGGTAGCCTTCCTATTATCTTTTAATATTTTACTATATAATCTATAGTTAATATAGTATGTATAGCTATAATTATATACAAGATTATGAGGAACCGGGGAGTTATTGTATCAATCCTAGCTTCAATTGAAATCCTGAATTCAGGAAGTTATGGTAGCCTTCCTATTATCTTTTAATATTTTACTATATAATCTATAGTTAATATAGTATGTATAGCTATAATTATATACATATAGCCCCCGATCTTTTAATTCCAGGAGTATTTGGGGCAGGAACCTGGGGAGTTATTATATGCTTCCTAAGCTTCGTTCAGGAATACCATGCATGAGTAGCTATAGATAAATATATATGGCCTCCGATCTTTTAAAAGTAGGCGAATGGGATGAATGAGGAAGGAGGTGACTGTACTATCGTTCTTCTGCCATATGGTCTTAATCCTGTATACCCGGAACATATTGCATCTCTCATAGCTTCTATGAAGCCCATTTTCGGGTAGATAGCCATAGGATGTGATAAGATCTCTATTAGTCAGGCTCCTGGAATCCGGTGGAACTTAAAACAGGTAAAACAGTAGGGTAGGGGTTGCCCTGATATTCACTCCCTCACATACAATTTTGATTTTACCAATTCTTTGGATGGAGTCTCATGATTACTATTTCAAAGAAAATGGAGTTCTCCGCAGTACGGTTAAAACTCCATTTTAGACAATGATTTTGTCAATAGTACTTTGTAAGTAATTGATAAACAGTACTATTTGTGATCCCGAGGCGATTCGAACGCCTGACCTGCTGCTTAGAAGGCGGTAATTCTTGCCTTTTTGATGGTTTTTGATACTCCCTGTTTTTTCTTATAAAAGTCAATATAATCAATAGTTGTAGCTATAGTATTGTATTTTTTTCTATACTTTTGCTAATGGATGTTAATGCCAAAAACTATAAACCAAACTATAAACCAGAATTATTAGCGAATAACCTGCTAGCCAATGAAAATTAAACCAGTATTATTCAAATCTAAGGAACTCTCCAATGGAGAGCATCCGATTATGATCAGGATTTCTGACGGGAATAAAAGCAATAAACAGAGATACGTTTCAACAGGGTACTCTACTACTGTCAAATATTGGGATAAGAAGGAAAGCTGTTTGCGGAACAGTCACCCAGATAAGGCCTTAATGGAAAAAGTCATTGATAAAATGATCCGGGATATTAAGGACCACAAACTAGAGTTGGAAGCGGAGCAGAAAGAGGTTTCAGCTGATACGCTGATTAATAGTAGCAGGAAACCAAAAAGGAATAAGGTGTCAGTTTTTGAATATTTTAAGGAAATCATAGAGCGTCTAATTACTTCGAAGCAGGCTGGTAATGCCAAAGTTTATACTGATGCGAAGAAGGCCCTGGAGGACTTTACCCGACAAAAGGACATTTCTTTCTCCTCCGTTGATGTTCAATTCCTGAATAAATTTGAAGCCCACCTGAGAAGTAAAGGAGGTGCTGACAATGGAATTTCAGTCAGATTCAGGACACTCAGGGCTTTGTTTAACAAGGCCATAGAGGAAGACGTAATCAAAGCATCCTGCTATCCTTTCGATAAGTATAAAATATCCAAGAAGTTTAATACCTCTACCCTGAGAAGGGCATTAACAAAGGAGGAATTGAAAATAATTGAAGCCCTGGATGTGGATAAGAATTCCAGCCTCTTTCAAGCAAAACAATATTTTATTTTCAGCTATTATGGTGCAGGTATTAACTTCAGGGATATAGCCAATTTGAAATGGAGTGATGTTAATGGGGACCGTGTATCCTATAACAGGAGCAAAACGGGAAAGGATCTGAACTTCAAACTGTCCGAACCTGCTTTTAAGATTATAGAATATTGGAAACCCATAACCGGAGGAAAGCCTGATAATTACATATTCCTGATTTTTGACAAGGAAAAGCATATAACGGATATGCAGAAGCATAACAGGGCAAACAAGGTATTAGGCATGGTTAATACAGATTTAAAGGAGCTGGGCAAGCAGGCTAAGATCAAAACCCCGCTAACTACGTATGTGGCCCGCCATACGTTTGCCACAGTACTTAAAAAGAGTGGAACAAAGACTGCCATCATTTCCGAATCAATGGGCCATAAGACAGAAGCGATAACGCAAACGTATCTGAAGGGCTTTGACAATGAAATGGTTGATGAAGCTATGAAGAACCTGCTTTAACATCACCGTTGGCTTAAAGATAATTGCTTTGCCTTTTAATTTTATTTAATTTAGTGTTAAAACTCAAGTAGAATGCCGGTAATTTCAATGTTTTACGGAATCGTGATCCTGATGTATTATATGGATAAGGGGAAGCATAAGTTGCCTCATATTCATGTACGTTATCAGGATGATGAGGCTGTTTTTGCTATTCCTTCAGGAAAATTGCTTGAAGGTGCGATACCAATTAATAAAAGAAAACTGGTCGAAGCCTGGATTGAGATTCACGGTGATGATCTGGTTGCCGATTGGCATCTTGCAGTTAACGGAAAAAAACCTTTTAAAATTAAACCATTAAAATAATTCCCATGAACCCACGTGTTATTGCAGTTAAGCCTAAATCTGATTTTACACTTGAACTTAAATTTGAAAATGGAAGTAAGGGAATCTTTGATATGAGGCCATATCTGACAAAGGGTGTTTTTAAAGAATTGAAGGACCCAGCTCTTTTTATGACAGTTAAACCAGGTTATGGGAGTATAGTATGGAAAAATGGGCAAGACCTTTGTCCGGATACTCTGTATTTGGAGTGTAAAAAGATAAAACATTCGGCTGCTGTTGCGTCCACATGATTAACTGGAAAGCACTAAAAACAGAAGCTGCTTATCAAAAGGCGGCTAAACGTGCAATGGCCATTTTTCAAGCCAAAGAAGGAACTCCTGAAGCGGATGAATTAGCCTTGTTGTTGGTCTTATTGAAGGATTATGAAGATAGGCACATTCGCATACCGGAAATTAATCCTATTGATTGATTAAATTGAAGATGGCAGAGCGTGGAATGAAGGCCAAGGACCTTGAACCAATCATTGGAAGTAAAGGCCATATTTCATCCATACTCTCCGGACGCAGGGAAATAACCCTGAAAATGGCTCAGAGATTAAAGGACTATTTTCAATTACCGGCAGAGGTATTTTTACGGACTGTATTGTTTAGGCTTTGTAATTGGAGCCAATTAAACAAGGGTGCACAGAACTTCCTGAAAAGCTTTGAGGATGATATTGTGGATGCAACGCAGGGAAATCTTTAATACATTATGAATATGAAGTTTGAAGCATTTGATCAGATTGTTGCTGCATATAGTTTAGAAAAGCCATCTAATGAATTTTTGATTGATTATTTTGAAGGCACCATTACAGACTGGAATGATAGTGAAAATGAAAACGAATATCATTCAGGATTCGTTTATGCTTTTAGCAAAGAAATAAGAGAGAATTTAATTAATCGGATTCCCTTGGAGAACCGAATTGCCTACATCAGGGGTCTAGTGAACAAATACCCAAAATATTTGAACAAAAAAAAGATCCTTGATAAAGCTAAAATGGAATCCGAAAAAAGCATGAATTTTAATTTGGTTGGGTATGAAAAAAACTACTATCGGTATTTAAAAGATGCATTTAAAATATGGAATCGGGTAAAACAGATAATAAAAGAACAATGCGAATTCTATAATATTAAAAATGTTGAAAATGGTCCGTGCATAGGAACTGAAGAACTCAAAGGAGGAACCACAGTACTCACTACACTTAGCTCCACTAACGATGGAATTGGTTCCGGAGAAGCAGGCGGTGACCGTGTTGAAACGTTTGCTGAAAAACATCTTTTTTTTCTCAAAGGCAAAGGTCGTTCACATCAACCTTATATGAGTAGTGTTGAGTACGAAAGGCTTATCGAGTATACAAACTATTTATTTGAGAAGTCAGCCTTGCCAAGGAATATTATACCAATCAAGTCAGCACAGATTAGGGCTAGTGAAATCAGATATGCCTTTTGTTTAATGACATGTGATAGGTATCCGGATAAAAATTACCCGAAATTTGTTTTTATGTTTCTCGATAAAGTATTCCCTAGATTAAAATCAAAAGGTAAAGAAAACTACAAGGACACCGCTAAT
>JABDEY010000100.1 GCA_013286805.1 Bacteroidota bacterium
AAGCGAAGTGTTGGAATTGTGGTTGGAGTTATTAATGAAAATGGAAGTCAGGTTTACGGCTATGGAAAAGTAAAAGATAACAGTAATCAACAACCAGATGGTAATACAATATTTGAAATCGGTTCGATAACTAAAACATTCACAACCCTTGTTTTGGCGGATATGGTAATCAAAGGAGAACTGAATCTAAATGACCCTATTTCAAAATATCTACCGAAATCAGTTAAAACGCCTGTGCGAAACGAAAAAGAAATTACACTTCTTGACTTAGCTACTCATACATCAGGGCTCCCACCTATACCAGACAATATGAATGCGAAAGACCCAGACAACCCATACGCTGATTATTCAGTCGAGCAACTCTATTATTTTCTTTCTCATTACATTCTGACCCGTGATATAGGCACTCAATATGAATACTCAAATCTTGGAATGGGTCTTTTGGGACACATTCTTTCTCTAAGGGCCGGGGTTGATTATGAAACTTTGATAAAAGAGCGTATCTGTGAGCCACTGAAAATGAATAGTACAGAAATTAAGCTCACTCCTGAATTGGAATCACGTCTGACAACTCCTCATGATGAAAACGAACTGGCAGTAAAGAATTGGGACTTCTTGAGTCTTCCTGGATGTGGCGCAATCCGTTCAACTGTGAATGACATGCTGATTTTTACAAAAGCTAATATTGGATTAACACAAACTAAATTATCTCCTGCTATTGAATTGACTCATATAATTCATGGTAGCAGTGACGTATCTGACCAACAGATTGCTCTTGGCTGGCAGAAGTGGAATAAATATGGAAGACAAATTTATTGTCATGGCGGTGCGACAAGTGGTTACTTCACTTATGTAGGATTTGATAAAAAAAGTAAGACGGGGATTGTGGTTTTATCCAACTCATATAGGAGTATCAATGATATTGCCCTTCACATTCTTGAAAGTAAATTTCCTGTGTGTCATTTGAATAAGGTTGTGCAAGTTCCTGACACTACACTTCAAAAATATTGCGGAGTTTATAAGAAAACCGATGGTTCAATCAAAAAAATTAATTTTAAAGACCACAGCCTTTGGTATAAAAATATTGCAGATGGTAAATCAAGTAAAATGTACTTTACGTCTGATACAGATTATTTTACTTATTTGTTTCCGAATGAACACTGTATATATTTAGACAAATACGGTAAAGTAAAAGGATTGAAAACAAAAGCAGGAAATGTTTATGCACAAAAAATAGACTCAATAAATTCAATATCAGACCAACTAAATGGATTGGCATGGGATGCAATTGAAAACAGCAGTTTTAATGATGCAATCAATTATTTGAAAAAGGGATTGAAGGCTGATTCAACAAACCTTTTTCTATGGGGAAATTTTGCACATGCAAATTTATTTATGGGCAATTACGCAAAGGCAATTGAAATTTACAAAAAGCACATGGGGCAGAACCTTAACATCAATTTTACATGGGAAGCAATGATAAAAAGTGATTTCAGCGCACTTAAAAAGGACGGATTGCCACTTGAACAAATGGATAAGGTATTGAATGAACTTAATCTTACAATTAAATAATCTCTGTAATAATTACTTTCTCAAATGAAAGATTCCGAAATAAAGGGCTCTTACCATATCGCAGTTGTTCTGACCCCAAAGGAGCCGTTTATTGAATGGGCCACAAATCTTCAAGAAAACAGGATAGAAACAATCGGAGACTGGGAACCTTCCGTTTATTTGTTCCCCGACTACAGGGAAATATACGAGGTTGAAGATGCCTTGCCGAAAATCTACGAGAAGGTTTTTTACAATCAGCTTCGAGACTGGTCAGATAATGAATTGCTCTTTCCGAAAAGCCGAACCTACAAGATGTTCAATAAGTGGTTTCAGGTCAATGTTACCCTGAGTGTATATAGGGTAGTCGAAAAAGGAATTGCTTTTTCAAAGGACGAATTAACCGACGACCAAAAGAAGATTGGGCCTGCAAAGAAATTCCATGAAAAATTACTTGGCCATTTGGATGAATACAAAGACTTTCTACTTCACGAAAAGAGTGACGGCACGATGGCCACGCATGGCGACTTGAATCACCAATTTATTAATTTCCTGTTCAGCAACTTGGTCACTGACTTCGGGGAAATAACTATAGCAATGGTTAGGTCAAAGTTCTATGCCGAATTCAAGAAGTATAATGAAGAACACATTTCAAAGGACGAATTGCAGGGGATAGTAAAAGGATTTTTTGAGTTTCTGGAAAAGAAGCATGGGGTGAAAAATGTCCGTGTCATGAAGGGTCTATCTTAATTTTTTATCGTGTTACAATTGTTGCACCTGCAAGCCTTTTATGTATTATTTTTTAGTCCCCAAGTCGCCATAGAATTTAATGTTGGTATAATTTCCTTGCCCGATTTGGTTAATTTATATTCTACATGCGGTGGCATAACGGCAAAAACCTTTCGGGTTATCAATTTATCGGCTTCTAATTGCTTTAAATGTTGTATCAGCATTTTCTCTGTTATGGTAGGAATGTCTTTTTTAAGCTCGCTATATCTTTTTCCACCTTCCCGTAAATACCATAAAATTAAAGGTTTCCAACGCCCTCCGATTTTATCGAGTGTGAAATATATAGGGCAATGCTCTATTATTTCCTTTCTGTTTTGATTATTGGTTGATGCTTCTTTAATTTTTCCCATAGTACATACTTTTAGGTAAGTGCTTGTATAAAAGTAAGTACAAAGATACCTTTGTTGTCATATTAACCAAAACTTAAATCGTATGAAAATTACATTGACAGGTTCCCTTGGGAATATCACTAAACCCCTTGCCGAAATATTGATACGTGCAGGTCATGAAGTAACTGTTATCAGCAGTAATGCCGACAAGAAAACCGCAATTGAGGCCTTGGGTGCAAAAGCATCTATAGGTTCAATAGCAGACATACCCTTCCTTACCAATTCATTTAAGGGAGCTGATGCTGTTTATACTATGGTTCCGTATAATTTTGGAGCTGAGAATTATAGGCAATATGTAGCAGGAATTGGCAGTAATTATGCAAAAGCAATCAAAGCATCTGGGGTTAAGCGAGTAGCGAATCTAAGTAGCATTGGCGCTCATCTTGAAAATGGCACAGGCCCAATCACTGGTCTTCATGATGTAGAACAAATTTTAAATCAATTGGATAATGTTGCTGTGAAACATATTCGCCCTGCAATTTTCTATATCAATTTTTTCTTTGATATTGCCTTGATAAAGGGTCAAAACATCATGGGTAATAATTACGGCAAAGAAAAAAGATTGGTAATGGTGCACCCAAAGGACATTGCAACGGTGGTAGCTTCCGAATTGCAACAATCCTTCACAGGTAAAAGTTACTGTTATGTGGTAAGTGAAGAACGGTGCATATCTGATATTGTTAAGATACTTGGCAGTGCTATCGGAAAGCCTGAATTGGCGTGGGTACAATTCACTAATGAACAAACCTTTGCTGGAATGACAATGTCAGGTATTATGCCACCTACTATTGCAAACCTGTACGTTGAATTGGGTACGGCTATTGATAAAGGCATTTTGTGGGAAGATTATGACAAAAACAAGCCAGTAAAATTAGGCAACACCAAATTGGTTGATTTTGCGAAGGAATTTGCGACTGTTTATAATAACTAATTGAAATCATTTTATAAGACTATTAAATACCTCTGTTATGAAAAAATTAAATCTGTTAAAGAAATATCCGCACTATTATTCTTCAAAAGAAGTTCCAGAGTTTATTGATGTTGAAGAGGCGAAATTTGTTTCCATTACCGCAAAGGGAAGTTTTATTGATAGAATATATTATGACAGGATTGAAGCATTGAAACTCACCGCTAATGCCGTTAAAGAGTTTTATGAGGATTCACCGAAGGCATTTGATATTCCTCCAATGGAGGCTCTTTACTGGTATGACGAAAAGCAGTATGGAATTATAAGTATATCCCAACTTTACGAATCACATCCGCTAAGCGAAATTCAATATCGCTTAATGTTCCGTGTTCCTGATTATGTTACAGCCCAAGATATATTAAAGGCAAAAAAAGCGGTTTCGGGAGCCTATCATGAACTTGCATCTCACGCTGAACTCTTTGAATATAATGAAGGCAGGTGTGTTCAGATGTACCATTTAGGGTCGTTCATTTATGAAGGAGACACATTGAAGAAATTGGAAGATTTCGTTAATAAAAATCATCTGGTTAAAAATGGATTACACCATGAAATTTATCTTGTTGATTTCACAAAAGTAAAGTCTCAAGAAGGTTTGCGAACGATTTTGAGAGAACCTGTAAAGTAAAATCAATCACACCTCTTTCAGGACTTCCAGAATCCGAACCATCGCCAATGTATCCATCTTGCAGTATTCTAACAGATTTTTCCTGACCTGTTCAACATTACCTTCAAAACTACCTTCAACAATAGAACTGAATACTCCACTGGCATCCCCTCCGTTATTTATTTCCAAGCCAGCATACGAAAGCTCAGGAACCAGAGCAGGCAACACATTCTTAATGGAATAGGAACCCCTCATCTGTGGAACATAATACCACCGATTCTGAAAAGGAACCATCAAGTCCTTCAGGCGCTCTACAATTCTGCTGATTGGTTTTTTGTATGCGGGGAAATCTATGGCAAGCTGTGTGAGTTTTCCACGCTCGAAGCCTATATTGTAAACGAGAATATCTCCGAGGCCTGTACAGTCATGAATTAGTTGTTCGATGAATTGGGGACGAGGGTCAACATCCCCTTTTGCCAGATACTCGAAGTGCCTTATATTTCCCGCTTTATTTTGCTGATGAAGGGAATACTGAAAAACAAGCTGTTGGTAGGGCCTGCTTCCATCAAAGGTGGGTATGGGAAGTTGGAAAGTCTCAAAATCTAAAAAGTGCAAAGGATATTTAAGCGCCTTCAGGAATTCTTTGATTTTGGGGCGGTCAATTATGGTCTCATTGTTTAACTCACATGATATTTGTTGCCACTGTTTCTCATTCAACGGCGCATCTTCGGGGATGGCGCTCAACTCCAAAATACCTTCTTCGTAAAAAGCGAACTTCTTTGTGGCCCTAAGATTTGCTATATCAAAGACGCTATATTCGGGAATGTGCTTCCAACAGTGACCTGCAAAATCACATTCGTACGGGTCGGAGCAGTGTGGCCCAATATCTATGGCAGGTACAGTCTTCTGTTTAAGCGTGGCTTTTGCCAGTTCAATTTGCTGTTGGATGAATAGTTGGTTCTCTTTGGCAAGACTCAAAACTGATTCCTGATTGAACAACTGTTTAAGATTGAGTTTGCCTTTCCTGACGTATTCGTTGTTTATATAAACGATGCTCATGTCTGAAAGCTTAATGCCCGAATTCGTTAGGACGAACCATTGTAGCGAGGCATCTACAATGTACTGTGGTTTTATCTCCGTAGAACTCTTGACTTCAAAGGCCTTATATCCCTTTCCATCCTTGACCAAAATATCAATGGCGCACAAAACACCTTCATGGATGAAGCAAGCCTCGTAGATGACTTTTGTTCCTGCCTTTATGAGTTCGGATGTTTTCATGATGGCCTGGTCGTATTCAAAAGGAGTAGGAGGACTGGAATCTTCGCCGTCAGGGAATAATTGTCTGGCCAATAAACCGACATTCGTTCCCGTTTGGAAGACGGCTTCCTGAGAATCGGATATGGGGTCTTTTAGTTCTGGACTAAATTTGTTCAGATACAATGATTTCTGGCACTGAACGCTCCTCATGAATGTGGATTTGGAGAGTATGTGGGAGGAAGCCATGTAATTGATTAATACGAAAAGTCGGATAGAATATTACCCTATTTTTTTAAGAATAATTTCTTTCATCCTCGTTACATCAGCCTTTGAAAACCCCTGACTTGCGATTCTTCCTTCGCCTGTAGTTTCAATGATTATAGTTGAAAATCCTATAAATGGGCAGTCAATATTGACGGATGAAATTCTACTGAAGGGAACTGTCTTTTCTTTTCCGCTAAATAGGCCAGGGTCTTTCAAAGTTACCCCTTGCTCATCAATGATAATCTTGGAAGGGAAAACTCTGTTTCCGCCTGTTAATCTGGATGCTGTGAAGGTTTCCATTGTTTTGAATCTACCTCGGCCCCATAAATCTATCACCATTGAAGTGAATCATGTGGTCAGGAACTTCCATCAGCCAGACTTCCGTTTCCCATGCTATGTGAGCCGAATGCTTTTTGAATTCTGCAAAATCAGGGAAGGCAGTGACATAAACTTTTCCAGCCTTTGATTTTTTTAGAAATTCTTCCAACTCAACAATCCTTTTGGGCGTAACGGGGCCGTGTGAAGTAACCGCTTCAATTAAGAATAACCAATTCCTTGTTTGGTCGTAAATGACGACATCGGGTAATTTACTATGTTGGTCAATTGGGATGCCTAATTCCTTTAACATTTCAGTATCAACAAATAAATCCTTATTTGCAGTGTCTCCTAAATATAGCAGTGACCCACCATTTGCAAATCTCGGTGCAAACAATTCAACAACTGCAGCTTGAACCTGGTTATGTTTTCCTGCGGATAGTTTCAAAACTTTACCGTCAGAGAGTTTAACTGGAATTTGAGTTAATTGCCTTTCTTTAAGATAGACATCAGAAAGTTTGCCAACTGTCGAAATGAAATTTTTAATAGTCTTTTCCCATTGTGGAGTCTTGTATGTTTTAACCACAGCCAGAACTTCCTTTGTTAAAGCGTAATGGGCATTAGGGCTGTTTACTGGAAGGTTTGGTTTATCA
>JABDEY010000101.1 GCA_013286805.1 Bacteroidota bacterium
AACTGTTGGTTGCCTATTAGCTGATAGTAACAATTTATTTGCAGGAACATATAATGGCGTTATCCTTTCCACTGATAACGGTATAAATTGGACTTCTGTTAATACAGGGATAACAAATCTACATGTAGTGGCATTGGCTTTGAGCGGGAATAATTTATTTGTAGAAACAGGCAATGGTATCTATCTCTCTACCAATAATGGAGCGAATTGGGTTTATTCAAATATAGGGCTATCAGGTCAATGGTTTTATTGCCTGGCTGTTTGCGGAAGTAGTTTATTCGTTGGAACCAATGGTGGCGGTGTTTATCAGTCAACAAATAATGGCTCAACATGGGCAATAGACAGTTCTGGAATGGGATTTGCCGTTGTAAACAGATTTGCCGTCAGTGGTAACAATATTTTCGCAGGAACAACCAAGGGAGTATATCGTTCTACAAACAATGGTACAAATTGGACTGCGGTAAATAATGGACTTGACTCCACAATGAATGACATTCTAACTTTAACTGCCAGTGGTAGCAATCTATTTGCTCAAAATGATTATGGAGTTTATTTTTCTGGCAATAATGGAAATAACTGGACATCTGCGGAAACGGGACTTCCAGGAGGGGCTCCTGCGGTAAGTCTATTGTTTAGTGGCAACAATATATTTGCAAGTATTCCTTATTATGGGATATTCCTTTCTACCAATTATGGCAAGCAATGGATGACAGTTAATAAGGGGCTCACCAACTTTGATGTTTATCCATTAGCTATCAAGGGAAACAATATGTTTGCAGGTACTGATACAAGTGGGATATTTGTGGCAACATTGGCATCATTGACTGGTATTAACGAGATTCAGGAGAATGATTTATCTGTAAGTGTTTATCCAAATCCAGCCACAGGAACATTTTTTGTCAAATCCAACTCCATTGAGAAACAAATCTTGCAAGTATTTGATTTGGAAGGCAGAATTGTACTCACTCAATTGATATTTGGAAACACCGTGATAGACGTACATCTCTTATCACAAGGCATCTATAACATAAGTTTATCTGGCAATTCAGGGATTGCAAATAAGAGGTTAGCTGTTATTAGGTGAAATGAAAACAGGCAAAGTAAAATTCTTTAACCAGGACAGAGGCTACGGCTTTATCAGCCCCGACGGAGGAGGAAAGGACATTTTCATTCACTCTTCGGGATTGCTTGACCAGATTGGGATGGGAGATAAAGTTCAGTATGAAGAAGAGATGGGGCAGAAGGGATTGACAGCTATTAATGTGAAGAAGGTACAGTGATTTATCAGGTTTAATGAAATACTACCTATCCATATTCTTTTTTTCTTTCCTGTCGGTAATCTCATTTGCAAGAGGGGGTTCAGGAACTTATTACATCAAGGGAACTGCTTACGGAACTGACAGAACAATTTTGAAAACCACTGAGCTCAAAGTAAAAATTGGCAATGAAACTAAAACCATTAAAACTGATGAAAATGGAGTTTATGAAATAGAAGTTCATTGGGAAAGTGCATGCCCAAGCGGAATTTCACATAGACGATGGGAAAAGGAATGCGAAAAGCTTAATCCCAAATATGTTTACGTCACATTGGATAGAAAAGAAGTGAAAATTGAAACTGATTGGAAAAAATATGCTGACCTGTTTCCTGAATCCAAAGAAAAGGTGACTATGAAAAAGGATTTACATTTTGTATGATAATATGACCAGCAAGCCCACGTCGCCAGCCCACAGAGGAAACCTCCTGAACATCTCCGACAAAATCCAGGAACTCCATCCTTCATTCCCTCACTCCATAATGCTATGCCAGCTCCTACAAAAGGCACTTTCCCAAATGGAAAACGGTTCTTCTGAAAGTTTGAAGATGACCGAATTGCTTAAAGAGATTGAATTTAAAGGGATTGGTGCTTTCAACGAAGAGGTCTTTGTGAGAGTCCAGAAACAGGCTCTTGAAGTGATTAATGGGGCAATTGGGAGCGAGATGGAGCGTCCTCATTAAATTTGGTTATATGAACAATATTAGAAATTCCATGAAATATATTCCACGGATTTTACTTACGTTTTTGCTTTTCGGTTGCGACCAGGTTGAAAACATTCTCAAATACAAGAATAAACCTGCTGATGAATCAGACCTTCATGTAAATGAACGAATAGAAGCACTTCAACCGAATTACGCTCCTATGTATGGTAGATTGCCAAAGACCACAGACCAGATTTTGAATGACCAATTGTATGTTGAAAGAATGCTAAAACTGAAAGGTGATAAGCGAACCGCTTCAAAAAGTGCATCACGGGATGGCTGGTATTATTTCTATAAAGAAAAGATGGATACAGCGATGTTTCGGTTCAATCAGGCGTGGCTATTGGACAGCCTATATCCAGAGAGTTATTTCGGTTTTGGAGCAATTAGGGAGTATCAGGGTCTGACACAGCAAGCCGAACTGTTTTACCTGCTGGCATACAAAATGGATAAATCAGATACCCTGACAAAACATTGCCTATATCAAATCGCCGAGATTAAAGAAAGGCAGGAGGACACCGTAGGAGTTTTACGGGCATATCAGCGAGTTCATAGTAGATTTCCTGATGAAGGTGTTGCAATGAGTAAGCTGGGCTATTTCTATTCACAGACAAATATGCCAGACAGTGCTATCAAATATTACGATTTGACTATTTCCTTTGATTCTAATAACGTACAGACCTACATAAACAGAGGATGGTTCTATTTTTCTTCCAAAAAGCACAAAGAGGCGATAAGGGATTACAGCAAAGCCATTGAGAAGGACAATAACTCAATAAGTGCCCATGCAAACCGTGCATTGGTTCTGATGAATGACAAGGAATATGAAAAGGCGGTTTCTGATTTGAAACAATGTATCCTTTTAGACCCGAAGTATCCTGGTTTTCATAAGGGGCTGGCTGAATGCTATTTTCAACTTGGTCAGAAGGGAAAGGCTTGCGAGGAAATTAATATTGGAATCAAAAAGGGCGGTCAGTTCAAGGAACTGCTTAAAAAATATCAGTGTAAATAAATGCCATGCGGGAACTGCTATACATACCTGTTATTTTCGGAGTCAGCCTGGAAGTGTATTTTATCCTGGTTATTCTTGGAACTCCTTCCTTTTTCTTTTGGAGGTGGTTATTCAAAAAGTTTATCAAGGCTGACAGGAAAAGGATAATTATCACATGGCTAACCACAATATTCGCTACACCGCTTATTTACGTTGGGATTTGCTTTTTGGTAATATATGCTGTAACGTATTATCCAAACCGTGATTTTGATAAGCAGAGGTGGAATACTTTTAAAGAAAAGCGATACGAATTATCCAAGGACATCATAAAAAGTAAAATCCTGATTGGCAAATCAAAGACAGAGGTAATAAAGCTATTGGGCACAGGACAGAATTTAGAAGGAGACGACACCTGGTATTATGACCTTGGCGTTAGACCAGGACTATTCAATATTGACGAAGCTATGTTGAATATTTATTTTAAGAATGGGAAAGTTGAAGATGTTTCCAAGAGTCATTGAATAAAGCACATTTTAATTTCTGACTGCCTTTCCCGTTTCTCCTGACCTCATAGACACCTATTGATATTGCAAGGTTCGGGACAATCTCCGAAGAGCTTTGTAATGTTCATTGCTTGACAGCACAACTCCTATTATATTCTTTAACAAATTCAAGGGTAGAGCGATGCTCTTTGTTTTTAATTTGAGTTACTATTTCAGGGCAGTCTGAAAAATATTGAGCTAATTTTTCCCTATAATGGACGGAGCTATTAACATGCAAAGTATCATTTCCTTTTTGAAACACCTCCCAATTTAACTTATTCCAAGAACAATAATACTCCTTCAAATATCCGCTTTCATCAATCACTTGGAAGAATCCAAATGTCTTTGTGGGATATAGGTATTTTGGGAATTCCATTGAAACCAATTTCATTTTCTCTCCATTACAAACGAAATAAACCTCCTTTGCCAGTTCTGGCTTCAATGCTTGTTGCTTATTATTTGAATCAACATATTTAATACTGTACGCAAAATTTTGAAGCATTCCTTGTGGATAATCAACATAGAAATGAGTTCTAACGGTGTCATTTCTATTTGAAATGAAGTAGCCTACTGCTTTCGTTCCGAATTGCCCTTTTGCAAGGAAAGTAAAAATCAGGAATATTATTGTTAATGCTTTTTTCACTGTACAATCAATTTCTGTCGCCCGATTACCAGTCCCGATATTTCCTGCAATTGAACGATGTAAAGTCCTTTCGGCAACATGCTCACGTCAAAACTAAAATCCTGACCAGCCACATTTGAATGAAACACAACCTGACCAAGCATGTTTACAAGCTCTAAGCAATATGCCTTCGTTTCCGAAGTTCTGACTGTAACTATTGATGTGGCAGGGTTTGGGCTGAGGGAAATAGTTCCGAATGGATTATGCTCTTTAATTCCTCCTACTACTCCCCAATAATCGCATGAGTCCAAATAGTTATTATTGCCGTAATGCCCAAGAGCACCTTTCAAAGCACAAGAGTCGTAATAAACTTTATTTTTGTGTGCAAAGCAAGTCATTATCTGTGATGTATTGTGCGGATAGCCTGGGCAGGAGTAAATATTAATTCCACTCCCCAAACCACCATAACTATATATAAAATCACCCAAATTACCGATGCCTTCAATCCAAGACAAAGTATGGGAATAACTGCAACTATGACAATTGAGATGAAATACAGTTCTTATTTTAGAATTAAGTGTGACTGTTTTTATTGAATCCAGTTTATAATTGCCTGATTGAAAATATCCTCCTGTGGAATAGATTTTGATATTAATTGTATCCTTCAATTTCATTGAAAAGTTATACAAAACAGTTTCAATTGAATCGTTGTCACGGAAATAAATTATTTTCTTTGCCGTATCTTCTCTGACAAAGCCAAAAAGACAGCTATTTGAATTGAAATTTTTGGAGTACACCTTTTGATATTGGACACTATTTATTATTGTATCAGATAGGGTATATTCGGATGAGCCTCCCCAATAGTGGCGTGGATATGAACAGGTAATGGAATTCTGAATTTGGGGTTTTGTAACTATTTCAACTGTTGAATACGACCATACATTCACTGAATCCAGCATCGGGACATATTTTTGAGCCCGAAGACCCGCCAACACGCACATTAAAGAAAGGAATAGAAGTAACCGTTTTTTCATTCATAGCCAATTTAAGCAATTTTGAGCAGGAAGTCAATCAGAACGGTTACATATCACACCTTTTCGGATACGTACAGTCGTATTTCATCTACATCCCCGTAATAGAGCGGTTTGCATTAACAATTCTTAACACAACATTTTTCAAAAGAATAAAATATTGGCACAGACATTGCCGTTATGCCTTTATGAAAACACGCATACTTAACCAACACAAATTAAAATGGAAACCTTGAAAATTAAATTGAGAAATAGGCTACCAGAGTTAGCCGTGACAGCCGTGTTCGCTGTTGTAATTGGAGTCGTCCTGATTTCAGTGTTTATAAAAACCTGACTTATAATGCCATTAAAAACTGAAAATATGAATGTTACAGAAAACAAGACTGAACTTCCTGACATGGAAGAATCAGAACAAAGAGCAGAAGAACTGCTTTCCGCCAGAGAAATTCAAAAGATAAGACACGAAAGACGAAGGGGCAACATCAGAAAGAACAGCAAGACGTGCCACCATGTTTCCCTGGACTTGTGGACAGGGAGTTGGGGGTTTGATTGGGCTGGATAGAACTGAAAGGATTCATTTCTTTTTCTGATAATCAATCTTATATGTCAGTCCTGCGTTGAAAACTGCAATGTATCCTGTCATGGAGAAGTCAAAATCTCCCACAGCGTAATCACAACCCACATTTAAGTAAATGTTTTTATTCCGCAACAATCTGAAATAAATGCTTGCAGAGTAATAAATATCTATAAATGGGCGACTGTACCTTACAACGCTTTCAGAATTGTCAGCATATTTTGAATGAAAAGCTGAATTTCCCAAGGTTGGAAATTTAATGCCCGCAGAAATCATAAATCTGTTTTGTGTATAGGAAAGAAACAGTGGAATAATAATCCCGTAATCATTTTCCATCAATTCTGTTATCTGTGCTCCATTAGAATTGTGAGTGGATGAATATGAATAACGTTGCAGTTCATTGAGGTTGCAAAAAATCAGACCAGTTGTGAATGAAAACTTTCTTTTTGTTCTGAATGAATAGTACACTCCCAAGTTATATCCCTGCGTATCAAAGCTTTTATATTGCTCCGCACCACCTCCTGCTAATTGAGTGGGAGTTGGGTAATAACTGTATTCTTTATTTCCGAAATAAGGATTGTACGTATAGTCGGCAGTGAAAATCAGGGAACTTATTTTCGTTCTGGGAATAGGTTCGTCAGATTGAGCAAGTGCTATTCCTTGGATGCAGGATAAGACAAGCAGATATTTTATTCTTGCGGTCAAGACAGTTCCTAAAACGAAAAATGACCTGATATATTGTTAACCCCCTTGCAAATGGGAGCCTGCCTCTGGTTTCGGTTCTGAAACTGGAAAAATGGTAGATTTGGGAGACGACCTGACTAAAAA
>JABDEY010000102.1 GCA_013286805.1 Bacteroidota bacterium
CTGCGGGAAGAAAGTATCAGTATGGCTCCTTCCCTTGCAAAGGCCATAACAAGGGCCTCTCCTATCCCTGAGGAAGCCCCGGTAATCCAAATAACTTTATTTTTAAATGTTTCCAACAAACAAAGTTATATTAACTTTACTATATGCAAAAGAATGTTTTCATTTGTGTGCTTTCTGTTTCCCTGCTCCTGCTCTCAGACTGCAGCTCACCCAATCAGGAGGTGGTTCCGCCTTTAACCGTTCTTTCAAAAGATTCGATGTTAAGTGTATTGACAGATTTGCAGCTGTTGGAGGCAGGAATTGACCTTGGACTGGTTCCCGTCACAAGGGATGTTAAATCTGATAAACAGTTTGTTGTTTTTAAAAAACATTCGATTTCAAGGGCTTTCTACGACAGCAGTCTGGTCTTCTATTCTGCTCACCCTGAATTGCTGGGTAAAATCTACGAAAAGTTAATTGCTGACCTAAGCCAGCGTCAGGCAGAACTGAATAAACATTAATTTTTCCATTCTTTCCATAATAAGCTGCAGGTATCCTTAATAGATTGTTCTACCGGAATGAATGAATAGTCAAGGGCAGTTTTTAACTTCGTATTTGAATAGCATTTTTTCAGTTGCGATGCCCTCGCTGTTTCTTTGGTAACTAGAGGTTTATATCTGCTGATTGAACTTCTAATGATTTCAGTCCTACAGGCCAGTTCACTTAATCCTTTTCCAGTTTTCAGGAACGTCTTCGGTTGGTGAAAACAGGTATTTGCGAAGTCAAAAAATTCCCGGAAACTTTTGTTTTCTGAAGAAACAATAAACCGCTGCCGAAGGATATTTTTGTTCATAAGCAACGTCATGATGGCCGCAACATCCCGGACGTCTACAAAACCAGTAGTGCCCTCTGTATAAAATTTCAAACCATGGTATGATTTCCTGAAGAGTGCTGTACTACCGGTGTTCCAGTTTCCCGGGCCAAGAATAACAGAAGGGTTTACGATTACCGCATTTAACCCTTCTTCGATACCTCTCCAAATTTCACGTTCTCCTCCGTATTTGCTGATGGCATAGGAACTGTTTTCAGCAGAGGACTTCCAAAAGGTTTCTCCCGTAATCAGGTTGCCATCCAGACCAAGAGCAGCTATAGAGCTGACATGGCAGAACTTTCTTATGTTTTTCTCAAGAGCAGCAGATACGATATTTGAAGTGCCTTCAGCGTTGGTAAGAAACAGTTCTTTTTTGTCCTTCGGATGAAAGGATACCATACCCGCGCAATGATATACTTCATCCGCTCCATCCATCGCATCCAGCAGGCTGTAAATATCTTCCATAGCCCCATCTACCCATTCAATCCTGGAGAAAAGGGCCTCTGCTTCCGGTTCGTAATAGCTAAACGTTCTGGACACCTGCAATAAACTGCTTTCCCTTCGTTTTAGGGCCCTTACCCGCCTACCAGAACAATTGGCTTATGTCCTGCCCGCTGAAAATGCAAAAGTGTCATTACCTGAACCAGATTTCCAACACGGGACTGCAGATCAGCTCAAAAAGGAGATGACAGCCGGGTATATAGGATTTGACCCGACAGCTGATTCTCTCGGTGTTGGAAATCTGGTTCAGGTAATGACACTTTTGCATTTTCAGCGGGCAGGACATAAGCCAATTGTTCTGGTAGGCGGGGCAACCGGAATGGTTGGGGATCCTTCAGGTAAGAGCATGGAACGTAATTTACTGAGTGAGGACTTGTTGCATCATAATCTGGAATGCCAGACAATTCAACTAAAGAAATTTCTGGATTTCAATTGCGGGGCAACTTCTGCAGAAATAGTGAATAATCAGGATTGGTTCAAAAATTTTACATTTCTGGATTTTATCCGTGATGTTGGAAAACATCTGACTATTAATTATATGCTCGCCAAGGATTCTGTTCAAAACAGGATGGAGAAAGGAATGTCCTTTACCGAATTTTCTTACCAGTTGGTGCAAGGATATGACTTTTACTATTTATGGAAACATAAGGCCGTAAAATTGCAAATGGGGGGTACTGATCAATGGGGTAATATTGTAACGGGAACTGAATTAATCAGACGCAAGGATGGGGGAGAAGCTTTTGCTTTAACCACCCCACTTATTAAAAAGGCAGATGGTACTAAATTTGGTAAGACGGAAGCCGGAAATATATGGCTTGACTCTAAAAAAACAACTCCCTATCAGTTTTACCAGTTTTGGTTAAACGCATCTGACGAAGATTCCCGGAAATACATCCGGATATTTACTTTAAAGTTGCGTTCCGAAATTGAACTGCTTGAATCAGAACATACTCAAGCGCCCCATTTGAGATTACTTCAAAAGGAAGTAGCAAGAGATATTACGATACGGGTCCATTCTTTAGCTGAATATAACTCCGTTCTTGAAGCTTCGGAGATTTTATTCGGACAAGGTACGACGGATAGTTTAGTCCGATTGTCTGAATCTGATTTCTTAAGTGTGTTTGAAGGTGTACCCCAGGTCAATATTGAAAAGGAAGAACTGGAGAAGGGAATAAATATAATAGACTTTTTATCTGAAAAGATACACTTATTCCCTTCTAAAGGAGAGGCGCGCAAGATGCTGCAGGGGGGAGGAGTAGCAATCAATAAAAACAAAGTAGGGGACATTGCCTTCACAGTAACTGAAAAGGAATTACTGAACGGAAAATATATTCTTGCACAGAAAGGAAAGAAAAATTATTTGGTAGTAAAGGTTGAATAAATCAAGCAATCTTTTTCTTGGAGAACCTGTCTGCCAATTCTTCCAGACCATCCAGTAATTTTTTCAGCAGATCAAAATAGAGTGTAATGGCCATAATAAGTGACATCATCCAGATGACACACATGTTTACCCAATAGGTATCATAATAGTTACCCATTATTTTTTTACGGGGAGCAAAGAAATGAGCTCTGCCAAAATCAGATGTGGGGTCCAGATAAATAGGATCTGCACGCTGAATCAGTTTTCCATCTGCCTCCAGAATTTTAGCCAACTCGTTATGGTTGGTAACCAGATCGGATAAAGATTCATTTTCATAATCCTGTTTGTCCTTCATGAAGGCTTCCTTATCAGCACTGTTCAATTGGGAAATTAACTGGTCGGCCTGATTGGCAGCATTGTTGAATTTGTGAATGTAAAGCGTATTGATTTTGGTCATATAATCTCTCAAAGAGGCAATTGTTGTGGACGTAAATTTATCCGGACTCAATTGATCTATTTCAGCAAATTGAACATTTGGGCTGCTATACGACTCTTTTCTGATTTCCGTTGCAATTAATTGCAGATCCGCAGTAAATTCCTTCTGATTCGACGAATCTTTCAGGTTACTTTCACAGCGATCTACTTTAGCCCTTATTTTGGGTAACCAATAGTTCTTCTTGTAATCAGCCATCCACTGTGCTTTATGATATTTGTAAAAATTCTTTTCAAATTTATTTGTCTTGAATTGATTTACGGCCAGTGCTTCAAATGCCCAGCGAGAGGCCATAATTTCACCTGCAAAAGGTACATTATCCGCAGACGTAATGGCGGGATTCAGTTTGTCAAACTTAACCATCACTCCACTTAGTAAAAGTTGTGGAATAATCAAAAATGGAATCAAAATATAAATGGTTACTGCTGTATTAAAACTGGCTGAAATATTGAGCCCAAGCATATTGGCAAAACAAGAGGTTGTAAAAAGTACAAAGAAATAATCCCAGAACATGCTCTTTATTTCCAGAACTGAGTTGCCAACAGCAACAAACAACAAGCTTTGTATGGCAGACAAAAGAAACATGATACATATTTTGGAAAATAAATAACTGAATCTGCTGAGGTTCAGGAAAGATTCTCTTTTTAATATTTTCCGGTCTCTGATAATTTCTTCTGCGCTAACCGTTAAACCAATAAACAAAGCCACAATAACGGACATAAACAGGTAGGCAGGCATATTGTCATTTTCCCTGAAAATATAACCTGTTTTATTGGAAATATCGGTATTGTAGAATTTAACGAGATAGGCAAGGATAAAGGCAAGCAGAGGCGATTCAATCAGATTGATTGCCAGGTATTGTTTATTTGTCAGCTTGGATAATATATCACGCGTAAGGAACACCTTGAATTGTTTGAACATCGAAGGTATTTTAAGCGTGCTTTCAGGTAATACAGTATGCGCTTCTGCAGGAATTATTTTGTTCTCAATCCGGTCGACATAAAATTTATTCCATTCAACCGGTGATACTTTGCGGTTGTGGGTTAAGTTACCATACTCGTCAAGAACCTTGGATTCAATTATATTGAATATTAGCTCGGGATTTACATTTCCGCAGGTAACGCATTCACTTTCATTGCTGTTGACATGGTTAATGATCGTTTTGAAATAAATAACTCCATCGACCGGATTTCCATAATAAATGGGATACCCACCAACATCAAGAATCATCAGTTTGTCGAACATCTTAAAGATTTCGGATGAGGGCTGATGGATAACAACAAAGACCAGCTTTCCTTTCAGAGCCAATTCTTTTAAAAGGTCCATGATGTTTTCCGAGTCACGCGAGGACAAGCCGGAAGTGGGTTCATCAACAAACAGAACAGCGGGTTCACGAATAAGTTCAAGCGCTATATTTAAACGCTTTCGTTGTCCTCCACTAATTGTTTTCTCAAGCGGACTACCGACTTTCAGGTCTCTTGTTTCGTAAAGACCAAGATCCGTCAAAAGGGCGAGAACCATTTTGGTAATCTGCTCATCGGGCATATTACCAAAACATAATTTGGCATTGTAAAATAGATTCTGGGATACGGTTAATTCTTCAATTAATAAATCGTCCTGTGAAATATGGCCGATAACTCCTTCGATTTTGTGTTTTTCGGTATGTATATTTATACCATTTATATAAACGCCGCCTCCGCTTGGAATTTCATTGCTGTTAAGAACATTCAGAAGGGTAGATTTACCTGCTCCGCTTCCCCCCATGATCCCGATTAGTTTTCCGGAATCCTCAGTGATATTGATATTGCGCAGCCCCAGTTTGCCACCTTTAAATTTATATTCCAGGTTTTTAGCGATGAACGTAATTTTAGCCTTGCTCTTATCGCTTAAAAAAGAGCTGATAATGTCACTGTAATAGATCGGTTTAACCTTTGAACTACGTATGGAACTGCCATGTGTCAGAATATAAACCGTTTCCTTTTTAATTCCCTGACCATTCAGGTTTAAATCGCTTGTGCCAAAATAACGAAGTGCGTACATGCTTACACTTGCAATCCGCAAAATTTGCAATTCTCCGTTTATCCCATCTGAATAAATGTGTCTGGCAACCTTGAATTTACTTTCAGGTTCACTGTCTACCACTAATATCTCAGGAACATCAATTAGCTGGGAATCCTTGCTTTGAATAAAAGCCATGCAACTTTTGTATTCGCCTGGTTCAATGTTAAAGGTTTCAGCTACCGTATTTACAAATTCCAGTTCCTGAGGACTAATTTCTGCATTGGAATTAATAAACTCTATTAAACGAATAAGTACGACTACCTTCTGAATCTGTGTAAGTTCTCCGTTTATCTGCGTACAAATCTTAAGGACCTTAACCGAATTAAGGGAAGTTCGTTTTGCGGACCCATCCTTCTTTTTTGCAACCTGATGATGGGATTCAAGAAATTCATCGAAAAGAGCAAGGTACTGATCAACCAATTCCTGGTTGAGCTGTTGCTTCAGAAAGGATTGAACGATATCACGACCTGTGTTGTTTACTCCGTCAACCCTTGCAATAATTGCAAACAGCTGCATAAGGGCTTTTAGTATCCTTTCGCTCATAGTTTAAAAGCAGAAAATTATTGTTTAAACCCTATTAACACAACTGCACAGCCTGATCCCTGATTTTCACCTCCAAGTCTTGCTTCAATGATACAATCAAGAGTGGAATTAACTTTAAAATCCCAATAAGGAGTGTTTTTATAATCACTATTTGTAAACAGAAGATTACGATCTGCGTCAAAAACGGAAAATACAAGATTGCCATCACCCATTCCGCTGCAGGCTACAATACGATAGGTAGTTCCTCCATAAAATGTAGAATGAAACTCAGCAGTTTCGTCACTATTCAATAACAAGGCCCGGTATTCCTGACCATCAGACAAAAACTGTCGTGCCATATTTTTTGCACAGGAATTTGCAACTGTATCGCATTGAGCAGGGAATACCTGAGGAGTTAAAACAACTAATAAAAAGAGGAATAATGTCTTCACTGTTTTTCTCATCACCATTTTATTTTTAAAGAATGTTATCCTTTTCACAAATCAGGTAGCAGAACTTGAAATAAGGCTTCTGATCGCCGTTATTTTTTCTGTAATGTTGATGATTTGTTCTTTTGTTATTTTTATATCAGAACTACTGGTTATGGTTGTGGTTTTCTTATCGGCATCCACAAGCGGTTTCTGGTAGGTGTATTTAACTTCAACTCCTTCAAAAGCGA
>JABDEY010000103.1:0-1542 GCA_013286805.1 Bacteroidota bacterium
CACAGCATTCAGGTGGGCTTTGAATATCAGCAAAATATTGAAAGCAGTTTTAGCCTTTCTCCCGATAATCTCTGGACCCAGATGCGAATTTTGGAAAATACGGGAATACAGCAGTTGGATACGGCTAATGGTCATGTTATTAAAAGTGGGGGGCCTTACAATTATATTTTGTACGATCCAAAATATGATCCATCTGCACAAAGTCAATTTGACAAAAGCCTTAGGGCAAAACTTGGCCTTAAAGGGCCTGCTGGGGAGCAAGCTATTCTAAATACAGACGGTATGGATCCAAGTTTTTTCAATCTTGGAATGTTTGCTCCTGATAATTTAACCTTTGCAAGTGGGGGTGCGTCGCTCGTTAGCTACTATGGCTATTCCTATACTGGGCAAAAACTAACCGGAAGTGCACCAAGTTTTGCAAGCTATTTTACAGATAAGGATGCAAATGGAAATTATACCCGTTTAGTTGCTCCCTTTGAACCAATTTACATTGCAGGATATATACAGGATCAGTTTGATATAGCCGATTTAAAAGTGCGTTTGGGAGTTCGTGTTGACCGCTATGATGCAAACGAGGAAACAATGAAAGATCCCTATTCACTTTATGCCATAAAAACTGCAGGGGAAGTGAACAATCTCGGACCCATTCCAACAAGTATTGGGAGTAATTATGCGGTATATGTAAATGACCCGGCAAATCCTACAAGTATTGTTGGGTATCGTAATACGACTGCAAGCGGCACAACCTGGTATACACCTCAGGGCGTACAGGTCAATAATCCAAGTATTCTGTCAAATAATGCCCAGGCCGCCCAGCTTTACCCTTATCTCGTTGACCCTGTTGGAGCCGGGAATAAGGTCATCAATACCAATGCCTTTACACCTTATGTGGCCAAAATAAATGTGATGCCCCGTATTGCCTTTGCCTTTCCTATATCAGATCTGGCCCAGTTCAATGCCAATTACGACATTACAACCCAGCGACCTTCAGAAGTAGGAGGTTATGGAGTTGGAACAACTCAATTTACCAACGTGGCCCTGGCCTCTGATTATTTGAGTTGGGCGGTCAATGGACAGAATCCGTTTTTGGCAAATGCAGCTCTATTACCCACTCAGACCACCAATTACGAAATCGGATATAAGCAGGTATTGAGTGATAAGAAAAACGCAGCCATAACTATTTCAGCATTTTACAAGGAGTTGCGCAATCTGGAACAGGCAATTTCAGTAGTAGATGCATATCCTTCTACTTATACTTCTTTTGGAAATATTGACTTTGCGACCGTAAAGGGAATGTCTGCCGCATTTGAAATGCGCCGTACTCATAATGTGCAGCTGAGCGCCAATTATACGTTGCAGTTTGCAAACGGTACGGGATCCAGTGCTTCCGATGGACTCAACCTTGTCAATTCCGGGGTGCCCAATATCAGGACGCTTTTACCCCTTAGTTATGACAGGAGGCATCAGATTAACGTTAACGTTGATTACCGTTATTCCGCCAAAACTGATTACACTGGCCCTGTCTGGATACGCAAGAAGGGA
>JABDEY010000103.1:1552-6038 GCA_013286805.1 Bacteroidota bacterium
ATTGGAAAATGTAGGTTTTAACCTGAGCGCAACTGCCGGTTCAGGAACCCCCTATAGCCGTCAGTCCAATGTATTGGAAGATGCAGCTTCCGGCATAAACCTGACCCCGGCATTGGCCGGAAGTGTAAATGGCTCCAATCTTCCCTGGAGTTACCGCCTCGATGGTAAAATTGATAAGAGCATGCGGGTGACCTGGAGAGCTGAAAAGGATGGCAAAGCTGCCAAGGTAGGTAACCTGAATGTGTATGTCAGGTGTCTGAATTTGCTGAACACACAGAATATTTTGGGCGTTTACAGATATACCGGAAATCCCAATGATGATGGTTTCCTTGAATCTTCCTTTGGAAAACAAACGGCTGCTGCACAAAACAGCCCTGCTGCATTCAATAGCCTCTATGCAATAAAGGTGAACAACCCGGCCAATTATAGTATTCCCCGGAGTATTATGCTTGGATTTATTATGGATCTGTAAAATGATGAGACAGGGCACACAGCCTGTGGCTGTGTGAGCCGGGTAGCGTGAAAGAAATGTGACCAAGAAACTGAAATATATACACATGAAAACGACAAAAATAATTCTGTTACTGTCAGTGATTCTGATGGCAGCAGTTAATCGTCTGGATGCCAGGGAAATTATGCATACAGCCACCGGCCATACCAAGAGCAATCCAAACGAAGTTGTGATGTCAGGCTGTACCCAAGGTATAACCCAGGATCAGCTTCAGATTAACAATGTCCGTACAACCATCCTTACCAGCGGGGATATGTGGTGGAATCTGGTATCTGCCAAGTACGAGGTTCCTAAAGGAGGGGGTGCCAGTTCCATTTTCGCTGGTTCATTGTGGATCGGAGGGCTTGATGGTGGTGGACAATTAAAAATTGCGGCTATGACCTATCGCCAGAATGGAATCGATTTTTTCCCCGGGCCATTGGATACTGTATCGGTTTCTACAAATGTAAATGAGTGTCTGAAATATGATCACCACTGGCCCATGACTTACCTCGAAGTATCGAATTTTGCCAATGGGGTTGGTCCATATACAGCAAGAATGGCGGCCTGGCCAGGGAATGGAGATTATCTGGGAAGCAATCATGAAGGTCAATACCTTGCTCCTTTTTTTGACAAAGGAGGCGATGGTCATTACGATGTTGGGGTTGATTATCCCTTATACAGTCTGGGTGCAAAAAAGCTGAGTTGTAATGTACCTCAGTTGTTTGGTGATTATACCATGTGGGGGGTATTTAATGATGAGGGAAATATTCATACGGAAACAAATGGAAATCCGATCGGGCTTGAAGTCCGGTATCAGTGTTTCGCATATACTACTACAGATGATATTAACAATGCAACGTTTTATGACTATCAGGTAATTAACCGCTCCTCTTCCACACTTTACAAATGTTATTTTGGAGTATGGTGTGATTTTGACCTGGGTTGGTATGATGATGATTATACGGGCTGTAATGTTCAGGCCAATCTGGGTTATGGTTACAACGGTACGGCTATTGACGGAACGGGTGCCTTGGGAACATACGGGGCAAATCCTCCTGCCGTAGGTATTGATTTCTTCCGGGGGCCAAAGGTAGACCCCGGCAATCCTACAGATGGAATTGATCAAAGCGGAGTCAGTTTCGTGAATCCTGTTAATCACCGGATTGGAATGGCCAAATTTGTATATTACAATAACGATTTTTCCCAACAGGGAAATCCGACAACAGCTCAGGCGTATTACAATTACCTGACCGGATTCTGGATAGATGGAACTCCCTTTACTTATGGAGGAAATGCATATAAGGGATCCGGCCCGGTATGCGATTTTATGTTCCCCGGGGATACAGACCCTTTAGGAAAGGGAACTAAAAATGTTCCGCAACCAGCCTGGACAGAGGCCTCTGCCGGTGACGTGCCCGGTGACCGGCGTTTTATGGAGAGTTCAGGCCCTTTTACTTTGTTACCTGGGGCAGTAAACAATGTTACTACAGGTGTGGTCTGGGCAAGGTCAACTCAGGGAGGGAACCTCGCTTCCATCCCTTTACTGTTTAATGCGAATGTTTTGGCTCAGGCCTTATTTAATAACTGTTTCGCAATTACCAACGGACCGGATGCACCTGATCTGACGATACAGGAACTGAGCAATGAGTTAATTATCTATTTAACCAATAAACCCACTTCCAATAATTATAAGGAAACGTATGCTGAAAGAGACCCTTATATTACTGTTAATTTAAAAGACAGTCTGTATCATTTTCAGGGATACCAGATTTACCAGATTTCAGACTCTTCCGTTTCTGTTTCTGATGTTACCAATGCTGACAGGGCCCGCCTGATATTCCAATGTGATATTAAAGACGGTGTGAAGCAAATCATTAATTATTATAAAAATGCAAACCTCGGCGGAGCCTGGGTACCTCAGCAAATGGTACTCGGTTCTGATACTGGTATCAGCCATTCTTTTGTAGTTACTACCGACCAGTTTGCAACAACCGCTAATACTGCTCTTGTCAATCAAAAGCAATATTTCTTTCTGGCGGTAGCCTATGGTTACAATGTAGGGGAAACAAATTCCAACCCAAATAATCCCCCGGATGGGTACAACTTGCCTTATATCAACAGTCGCAAATTTCATTATTCGATCGGAATTCCCCATACACCTTCACCTGAAAACGGAGGAACCACAGTCAATTCAAATTATGGATCCGGTGTGCAACTAACCCGCATAGAAGGGCAGGGAAATGGTGGAAGAAATGTTAACCTGATTCCTGCAAGCGTAACGTCTATTCTGAATTCAGGTGTATACGCTCCCTCTGTGAGCGCGCTCACCTACAATGGCAACCCTGCGGCCAACTTCAACGGTGGGACAGTAACGGGAGGAAGAAGTATTAATGTAACCTATGATCGTTCAGCAGGACCTATTGATATCAGGGTTGTTGATCCCCTGAATGTTCCCGCAGCCAATTTCCAGCTATCTGTAAGTGATTCATCTGGTAAGGCCCGCTGGCTGCTGACCAATACAGCTACAGGTGCGGTGATCAAATCGGACACTACGCTGGCGATTGGGAACCAGCAGATTATTCCTTCTTTGGGAATATCTATCCGGGTGGCGCACACATTTGATATTTGTTCTCCTATTACAGGAATTGCAAACGGTCCTGTGCTAAGCGCTTCAATGACTTTTACTGATCCTACCAGGCAGTGGTTAACAGGAGTTCCGGATATGGTTGCTTCGTCTACCGCATCAGGAGGTGCTGAACATTGGATACGATCAGGATCAGTTACCACTACCCCGGCAGGTCCCGCTACTCCATTCGATAGTTATGTGCCTTTTGATGAAAGCGGATATTTTCAGAAGATACTTGGAGGGACCTGGGCTCCTTACCGTATGTGTGCTTACACAGATCAACCTGCCCAGACCTGTACCGGAGGGCCGGCTTTGAGTGCCGCTTCGTTTAATGTACAGAATATGGGCAAAACGCTTGCCAGCGTAGATGTTATTTTTACTTCCAATAAAGCCTACTGGACACGTTGCCCGGTACTTGAGTTACAGGAGGACTCTTTACTTGCTGAAGGTCATGCTACAAAATTAAGTTATAGAAATACAGCTTCTGTAGATAAAAATGGTGTTAAAGGGGATGGTGTAACCATTAGCAACGATCCCAATAATGCTGGTTATGTTGCAGCAAGAGGAATGGGTTGGTTTCCCGGGTATGCCATCAACATAGAAACGGGGGAACGCCTGAACATGGCCTTTGGTGAAGACTCAGGTCTTCCATTTGATAATGGCCGTGATATGCTTTGGAATCCGGACGCAACAATGTGGGATTTTCCATACCCTATTTTTGGTGGCAAGCATTATATTTATGTGTTCGCGCACGTTGCCGATCAGACACAAAAGGCAACGGATGCGTATTTGCCTAATGGTCCTAAAAATATTCCGCGCTATGATGCGGGTCTGGCTGTATGGCAGTTGTTGAATGCAGATCTGAGATCTAAATTCAGTGGCCTTTATTCAAGAGTTGTTTGGGGAGATGCCATGTGGGTGAATATACCATTACTGGCAGCAGGACATAAAATTGCCGGCCCAACAAGCGCTCAGTTATTTGAGACGGACGTAAAAGTCAGTATCCGGGTAGCCCGTAATTTCAGAAGGGCATTTAGTGGCTTCTTTGGCAAATTATCAATAAGTGACCCGCTTCAGTTGGATACTGTGACACTCAGCAAGCCACAAAATAAAAACTGGCCTTTGTACAGTTTTACAACCGCTGGTTTACAGGTTCAGACAAATCAGAATGCAGTTGCAAAAAACTCTTTGGACCTGATCAACATTGTTCCAAACCCATATTATTCCTATTCCGGTTATGAAACCAGCCAAACGGATAACCGTGTTAAAATTACAAACCTCCCTCCAACTTGCACGATTCGTATTTTTACGATCAGCGGATTACTGGTAAAAGTGATACACAGGGATGACCCTACCACTACTTATTC
>JABDEY010000104.1 GCA_013286805.1 Bacteroidota bacterium
CCTTTCTACTCCACAGCAGTTGGAGGCGTTCAGTTGCAGGTGAAACAAGAAGACCAGGAGAGGGCTCTTGCAATTATTTCAGAAACTAATGGAGCTAAATTTTTGGATGAAATGCCCACTGACGAAGAAATATCTGCAATGCCGAAAGAACCAGTGACAAATGACGATTCTAAGATTATGAAATTGTTGGGGTGGGTGTTTGGGAAGAAACCTTAAAAGCAATCATGGCAAGGCTTTTCGCTTTGCACAAGATAAAATTGCCAACCCTGTTCACCACCTCTCATGAAGTAATTTGTAGGATTACCCTTTTTATCATAAGTTGAAATAGAGTAAGTATGCGGTTGCTCCTTATAGTGGTTCAAATAAGCAAATTGTTTTGCGAAGTTGCCAGACCGATAAAACTCCATGTAAGAAACATATTCACCATTTTTTAAAATATGAATAAATCTGACCCTCCCCTTTTTGTCTTTCCATTTATATTCCCCGTCAAGCAATTTCAACCTTCCCTTTTGCTGGGCATTTCCTGGTGTGGCTTCACACTTCCAGTTCATTCCCCCGCCTGCTCCCATCGGATAAATGTTTACTCCGTGGTCATAGTAAGTATATCGGTAAAATCCTGCTTTGCTTGAATCCTTGACTTCCTTCCACGTTTTTTCCGACAGATAAACAATCCATTTCCCATCCTTTTTGCCATTCTGGTCAAACTGGTTCAAGAGTTCCTGACCGAAGGACTGTACTGTGATACACAGAAAAAAGAAACAGATTGAAACAGTTGCTTTCATTTTCATTCAGCTAATCTATTCATATAACGGGAAATCGGCAAAAAGATACACTCATATCTAACCATCCAAAAGCCTTAAAAAGCAAGTAAAACTCAAATTTCAAAGAAAGCGGGCTGGCTTTCCGTTTGAATTCCTGCATTGGGTGAGGCAGGACAGGTTTTCGGGCAAGAAATGAGGTGCAGTTCCATATTTTAGGAAAGAAAGCGGAAATGGGTCTGAATTGTCATAAATTAGCATACAGCACATTGGTAATGCAAGAAACAAACAACATATTCATTTACCGACTTCTTGATATAAAACCAAATTCGGGAAAAATGATATTCCTGCTTCTTATTCCAATTAATGCTTTATGGCTAATGGCAATTGGTAAAAGATTACTGGAAAGGCAGAACAAACCTGAAAGAATATTTATGTTCCTTGCTTGGGGAAATATTATTTTCTGTTCAATAACTTTTATTCTCTATTTTCTATTTGTTTGTGGTATTGATTTTGGTTTAACAAAATCAGGTATTATGCCAATAATTATTGCAAATTTTTCTTTTTGGCTTGGGACGACTGGCATACTTACCCATGTGACGGTCAAATATGATAGACTTTCAGCTCCTGAACATTTTTATGGACTAATAGACAAGGTGGATTACATTAAGAGGATGTTAACATTTATTTATTGGCCCTTTGGAATTTGGTCGTTTCAAAAAACAGTAAATCAATATAATAAATGAGTCCTGTTTCCCGAAATCAAATGAAACTCTTCGTGTTTGCATGGCTCTTGCTGGCAACATTAAGCGGTTATGCCCAAACCAAACCAGTTCCCAAAGAAGTCCTTGATACTTCCACCTATTCTGGCACTTACAACGGAAAGAACCTGTTTTTTCAGAATGATTATTCAGAGTCATTCGGCTCCTGCGTTCAACTGTTGAAGGTTAATGGAAAAACAACCACCGATGCGATAAATGTAAAAGCGTTTGAAGTGGATTTCAAAAGTTTCAATTTCAAGAAAGGCGATAAAATAGTGGTGAAGGTCGTTCACAAGAAGGGCTGTACGTTTAAATGCTTGAATGAACAAGTCCTGAATGATGGACACACTTACAGATAATTAAATCCATATTCCCATGAAACCAAAGAAATCTGTCAAAAAGAAGTCAGCCAAGAAGCCAGCACCTACAAAAGCTCAGAAAACAGTCAAAAAGACAAAAGTTGCGAAAAAGAATGTGAAGAAAGCGGTTGCTGTAAAGAAGAAGAGTACAGTCATATATAAAAAGGCGATTGCCAAGAAGAAGCTTGTTAAACCTGTTAAGAGGACTGTACTGAAAACAAAGATTGCAAAGAAAGCGGTGAAGACTGTTGCCAAAAAGAAGATTGCCACAAAACATAAGAGAATCAGGACTGTACAAAAACCATTGTTCTCTACCCAAAATTCCCCATTTGAAAATACCGATACTTCTGTCATAGATAAAAGTTTTGAAATTGAAATAACGGAATTGCCGACTGCGGAGCAGATAGACAAGGAAAATGAAAGTG
The DNA here is from genome assembly GCA_013286805.1 of Bacteroidota bacterium. Lineage (GTDB taxonomy): Bacteria > Bacteroidota > Bacteroidia > JABDFU01 > JABDFU01 > JABDFU01. The sequence goes on from JABDEY010000104.1 coordinate 2,304, forward strand.
ATGGAGGGATTGATATTACTTTAAATTAGAATGAGCATCTGGAAAGTACATTTCCGTATTTTAACGGCTTTGGCAATTGGAACAATCCTTATTTGTTTGCTTTATTGGTTCTACCCAATGTTATTCTTTGGTTGTCAAAAAAGTGATGGACAAATTTCATACTGGTGGACAGCATTAAAAGTGATTTTATGGTCAATGTTCATTACTTTCAGTCTAAGTTCAAGCACAATTTTAAAGATGCTGGAAAGGAACACTTCTCTCTGGTTGGCTTGGTTTACTGCATATTTTACAGGTTTAGTATTTGCAATTGCTACATTACTTTACATTGCACCTAAATTTTAGAACTGAAAATATGAAATACAAAGCTTCCCTTGATTCTTTAACCAAAATACTTTCTGTATTAGTAGTATTTTTTCTTGTAAGGATGTTTGTTTATCTATGGCAATTCAGGGAAAATAATGGAGTCTTAATTCCATTACTGATATTGATACCTATTTTTATTGTGGTATACCTTTATTCACCGCAGTATTACCTTTTAGATGACAGCAATTTGAAAATTGTCAGGATAGCCAGAAACAAAACGATAAAATTATCTGACATAACTGAAATCAAAAGAGTAGAGAAAAAGGAATTGGGTTTTGGGATTAGGACTTTTGGAAGTGGAGGGTTTCTCGGATATTATGGCAAATTTACTTATGACAAGATTGGTAAAGTGACGCTATATGCTACGCAGAGAAAGAATATGGTCTTGATTGACACCAAAGACGGTAAGAAAATAATTATTACGCCTGATGACACAGGACTTGTTGAACTGGTGAAAGAGAAAATTACTAAGTTGCCAAAATAGATTATACTGTGCTTAAAATCCTTTCATTCATATTATTATTTTGTGGCATTTCAACTGTCAGAGCACAGGATACCGTTTTCTTAAACAAGGCGATTAAGGTAATTGATAGTCTGGATAACACTTCTATAATAAGTCCACATGAATTAAAATCTACTTTTTCAGGAGAAGGATATGCCAATGTTTATAGAAAAGACAATAGGATTTCCCAATATGGCACGTTCCATGACTTCAAATTTATTTTCGGGAAATTATACGTTTATGACAAACATGGGACTGTACAAAGGATTGCCGTATATGCGAATGGTAAATTTATAGGAAACGTACCATTACCTGAAAAATCAAACAGAGATAACCTTTCACAGAATAAAATATGGTCGCCATTGGGAAATGGACCTCTCAAATACGATAGCCTTTACACTGTATATTCTAAAACCATTGCAGACAGCATAGTTTCTGTCAAAGGAATAACAGCAGTTAATCTCGGCATTGGTTACGGTTTTATGAACTGGATATATGGATTTCCTATTGGAGGTGGTGCGCAATCAACTGTTACATCAATTTCTCCCGTTGGCTATGCAGTTATTGATTATGGCATAACAAAGAAATCAAGTATCGGTATTGCATTTGGCTATCAGCAAATTTCAAGTAATAATCTTTATAATGAGGCTCCCATTCAAAATGTTGTTGAAAATATTAGCAGATGTAATATTGGCATCCGCTATTTAGAATACTGGAACCTTAAAAAAACAGGAGGTAATATTAAAGCCATATATTATTATGGCATTAAGGCTGGAGTATCAATTTGGAATGATGAAATTACAAATACAAACGTTCCAGGAAGTGAGTGGTATGGCTATAATAATTTTACAAAAGGCTCTCCCAATTCGGTTAATCTAAGTTTGCAAATTTGCCTTGGAACCAGACTTTACGTTGCAAATGCAATGGCTCTACATTTTGAATTGGGGCTTGGAGCACCTTTTCTCGGTGAGGCAGGAATAAGTTTAATATTTTGAAATAATGACCCTTGCAAAGCCTTTCATAATTGCAACATTTTTAGGATTTTACGTGATGGGGGTGAATGTCATTGCTCAAAACAACTTACCAGATTCAACCTATTCCATTGTTGACCAAATGCCTGAATTTACAGGTGGAGAGAAGGAGATGTATAAATACATTCAACAAAATATACATTATCCTGAAATAGAGAGGCAAGCAGGTATAACAGGTAAAGTGTACATTAAATTCATTGTAGATAAAGGAGGAAATATTTCAGATGTATTAGAAATGAGAGGAGTGCCAGGTGGAATTGGTCTAACCGAGGAAGCGATTCGTGTAGTTAAATCCATGCCACAATGGAAAGCAGGAATGCAAAATGGCAGGACTGTAAATGTAAAAATGGTTTTGCCTTTGAATTTTTCTATTAAAAACCAATCTCCTGTCACAACAATTGCACAGACTGATACGGTTTTCTATGACAAAAACGACAAAAAAACCAGTTTAAAAGATTCAACCGACCATTATTCTATAAAATATTTGGACAAGGATGACACAACCAAGTTTACAATTAAAACTTATTTCAAATCAGGTCAAATCAAATCTGAAATTAGCTATAAAAAAAGGAATTTTAATGGACTCCTTCAAACCTATTGGGATAATGGGAAAATTAAACGAGAAACTATCAGCAATCGGAAAGAAATTTACTTTAAAGAAAAGCAGATTATTAAAACACAAAAATTAGAACTAACTTTAAATTAAGTGCTCATTAACCACATAACATTATGCATCAAACTTGCGCACTTTATCCTGACAACATACAGTTCCAACACCAAAGGGCAATTTCATATCGCTGGGCTTTGTTTTAGCATCAACATATATAGTGGCATTTTTACTAAAACTTATTGAATATGATGTGTCGCTCGTGAACTTAATTTGACTTTTGTAGGTGTCAAAAAGGAGTTTACTGATTTCTGCTGTTCTTTTACTACTCCGTTCCAGGTTCATAAATATTTCACCATAAATCATTCCCCATACTTCTTCTGTTGAACCACACCATATCCTGCTTGCACGGTAATAGTTTGAAGGGAATTTTGGGTCAACTTCAATTCCATGTTCATAATAGGGAAGGGCTTTCCCGTATTCTTTTTTGCCCCAGAAAACATTTCCTTCTTCTAAATACAATCTACCTGAATTTGGAAATAGTTTCAGTCCTTCTTCATAAGACTTAAAACAATTGATTGAATCTCTCATTGCGTCATAAACATTTCCTAACATCTGGAAACACTGGTCGGTTGCACTTTTCATTTTGACAACTTTCTTAAATTCGCCCACAGCCTTTTTGTAATCTTTTTCTAAAAAGTAGGAATATCCAATTTCATAAGGGTAATTGTAGTCATCTGCGTCAAGTTTGATAGCTTTATTGAGAAGTTTCCTGGC
>JABDEY010000105.1 GCA_013286805.1 Bacteroidota bacterium
CATGAAAAGAATACTACCCTTTGTTGTTTTTTGTTTTATTTCACTTAGAATTTCTGCACAGGATATTCGGGTAGAAAATAAATACGAGGCAGAATTCAATGCTGCATATGCTGCATACCCAAATGTTCCCCGGGGAATGCTGGAAGCTGTATCCTTTACAATGACAAGATTCAATCACATTCAACACATCTCTGGCGATGTGAACGATCCGGGGAGTTGCACGGGTTTGCCTAAGGTATATGGTGTAATGGGCCTGACCTTGGATGGACAGAATTATTTCCGGAATAATCTGAATATGATTTCCGGAATGAGCGGATACAGCATAGCTGATATTATTTCATCTCCCCTCATTAATATAAAAGCTTTTGCCAAAGCTTATCAGCTTGTATTGGCTCAGAAAGGAATTAATCCCGGTTCTATAGAAACGCACTCAACCGTATTAAATGAATTGTCTGAACTGCCTGTTAAAGATATTCAAACTGATTTTGCCCTGAACTCCTATTTGTATAGTGTTTATAGTTTTCTGAGTACACCTGAATATCAGACTTACTATGGTTTTCCAGACTATCATCTGAATCTTCCAATTATTTTTGGCGAAAATAATTATAAAGTGCTAAGTGCGCCTGGTGTGACTCTGACTGATCACGCAGTAATTGGTTCAGGTGACAGGATTTATCAGCCGAGTGTTATGTCTGCTCAATCTACAGACTACGGACCCGCTTTATGGGTTGCGAGCCCTAATTTTAATACCGGACGTACAATGCCCATTTCTGTGGTAATCGTTCATGATATCGAAGGAACCTATGCCTCCTGTATCTCCTGGTTTCAGAATACTGCTTCTCAGGTATCCGCTCATTACGTAGCAAGGTCCAGTGACGGACAAATTACCCAAATGGTTCTGGAGTCAGATAAAGCCTGGCATGTAGGCAGCGAAAATGCCTATTGTATAGGAATTGAACATGAGGGTTATGTAGCAACAGGTAATACCTGGTATACAAAGACCATGCTTAATTCAACTGCATTAATGGTGAAAACTATTTGTGGAAAGAGTTATGGGATCAACCCAATAGAGGCTTATTATGGTCCTGGTTGCACGGGTTCAACATCTGCTTGCCTGCAAAGTACCTGTACAGTGATTAAAGGTCACCAGATGCTTCCTAATCAAACGCATACGGATCCTGGTGTTTACTGGGACTGGGCCTATTATTATTTACAAATTAACAGCAATCCAAAAATTACAACTATGAAAACAGCTTCAGGTAATTTTTATGACAGCGGGGGACCAACTAATAATTATTCAAATTCAGAACGAACGCTGACTTTAATGGCCCCTCCGGGAGCCAGTTCTGTGACGCTTACATTTAAATCTTTTGCCACACAGGCCGCAACAGATCATTTGATTTTATACGACGGAATTACTACCGCAGCTCCTGTGATCGGAAGTTATTCAGGTACAACAAGTCCGGGAACCATTACTGCCAGCAGTGGTGCGTTGTTGGCAGAGTTCCGTTCCGACTGTTCAACAACAGCGGCCGGTTGGAGTGCTTCTTATACCAGCAAATCTGTATCTACAGGAATTGAAAGCATTGCAAGTGCAGGATCAGTCACGATTTATCCTAACCCTGCAAATGAGCAAGTCACAATTGACCTGAATGGGTTTTCAGGAACCGTGAAGCAGATAGAAATTTACGACAGGATTGGGCGCGAACTGGTCACTTTGAATAATTGCAGGAATGAAAGTATAGTTATACCAATCAGCGATTTTTCCAGCGGTCTTTACATCATCCGGTTGATAACAGATCAGGGTGTTTTGGCAAAAAGACTCGAAGTGAATAAGTGAATGTGTCCTTTTTTTGATTTTGCCCTTGCACCCTGCTTAAAAATCAACGTGCGCTCTCGCCGCGAAAATATTTACCGGCCCTCTGTCCCTATTATATGATGGATTCATTACAAACTGATAATCAAGTGTCAGCCACAGTGTTTTGGCAAGCCTCGCACAGTAATACGTTTCCAAAATTTGCTCCAGGCCATAATTGGTTAATTTCCCGTCTCCAATAATAAATCCATAACCACCTGAATTCAGGTAGTCCAGGTGATTTTTGGAAATACCATTTACTATACCAGCCAATCCAAAAGTATCCAATGGCCGTTTGATCTTATTCATTTTAACTGTTATTCCGGCAGTCCCGGTATGGTCAATTTCCGTAAAGGCCCAACTCGACGTTTGTCCGTCGTTCCAACCCGCACGGAAGAAAAATCCTGTGCACCTGGTTAGCTCCTGATCAAAACTTAGTCCAAAACCATACTTAAGGCCATTGAATGAGGTCCCTGCAGCATGCCCCATGATAACCTGCATGGAGGTGCTATCTCCATGCGCCATTTGATTAATAGCAGTCCTGTAATTAATTGCCCTGCTTGAATTGTAATAACCCAATAAACGCACCGTTCCCGGATGCCCCTTTATTTTTGTGGGTTTTTCAAGCTCTGCTGTTTCTCCATTGGCATGGGCAATATCCATGTCCATTACCTCGGCATTTGCTATTTTAGGTTCCAGAACACTTGAAATCCGGGCTGCCCAGGTTGGGTTTATCAGTTCAACAACAAATCCGGAAGTATAGCCTCTGGTATTGGCCGGATAATCCCAGGCTCCGTTTGACATTAATGCCCAGTTCATAAACTGGGTTCTGGGATCATGGCTGTAAATATTGTCATCAAAATAATCCGCCAGACTGAATTTTCCGGCGGTAATGACGATCCTTGAACAAGGAATCATAGCACCCAATTGATTTTTTTCCCCATCCTTTAAAACACACGTTGAATTTTCGAGTCCAATAATCTGCTGCAAATAGGCTCTGCCAACATAAATAGTCGGAGCGGGATCGCCTATCCGGTATGTCTCCCCATTGGCTGCACCTGCGAGACCCAATGCATAACTCATACCCTTGCCTCCGGAAACTTCCGGATCAAAATAAACGGCCGCTCCCTTCCATAGTTTTCTTCCAAGAAAGAATGTGGTTGTCAGAGAAAGAGCAGACTCTGCCGTATCGTGCAAACTATTAGCCCCCGAATAGTTCGCATTAAAAGCGGGGTGACCCTGTGCAATAGTCGTAAGTTGAAAATGGAAGCTCCATTTTTCGATTGAATCTGCTTTCCATTTAAAATTAAGTCCTCTTGCGTCATCCTGTGAAAACCCTTTAACGTCATTTTGGGAACTAACCCGAAGGCCTAGCGCCAGGGGAACAATAAATAGTACAAGACCTTTCATCAGGTTCCAAAGATACTAAAATAGTTGACAAGGCATTGTATTATTATTAGTCATGCCTAATAATTGTTATTTGTATTAACTTAAAGCCACTGATCAAACTTGTGTATAAACCAGTTTTTAACGATCTGGGTTAACAGGCAGTATCCCAATAATATTCCAAACAGCCAGGGGAAATAACTCAGTGGCAGGGCTTGCATCTTAAAGGCCCCTGCAAATGAAGAGAAAGGGATGTAAATCCCGATCAGCATAATAAGCGATGTCAATGCCACAACCGGAGCTGCAGCCCAGCTTTGAATAAAAGGAATTTTACGTGTCCGGATCATGTGAACAATTAATGTTTGAGAAAGCAATCCTTCAATGAACCAGCCTGACTGAAACAATGACTGATGTTCCGGAGTATTGGCCTTGAAAAAGAAAAACAACACGGCAAACGTGATGTAGTCAAAGATTGAACTGACCGGACCAATAAACAACATAAACCTTCCAATGCTTTTGGAGTCCCATTTACGTGGGGTCGTCAGGTATTCCCTGTCCATAATGTCCCAGGGGATAGATACCTGGGAGAAATCGTACAGCAGGTTTTGAACAAGTATCTGTATAGGCAACATAGGAAGAAATGGCAACAACGCGCTTGCGCCCAATACGCTGAACATATTGCCAAAATTGCTGCTTGCAGCCATTTTAATATATTTTATGATATTGCCAAAAGTCCTTCTTCCATACCATACTCCTTTGTATAGCACATTCAGATCATTCTCCAGAAGGATAATGTCCGCCCTTTCCTTGGCAATGTCAACGGCAGTATCCACCGAAATTCCTACATCTGCATCTCCCAGAGCAGCTGCATCATTTATGCCATCACCCATAAAACCAACTGTATGCCCTTTTGCCTGCAGCACTTTTATAACACGACTTTTTTGATCAGGACTTAATTTGGCAAATATGTTAATATCATCCACCCGTTTTGTAAATTCCTCATCACTTATGTTTGAGAGTTCACTTCCCAGCAGGACGCTGTTGATAGTAATTCCAACATCTTTGCATATTTTTTTTGTAACAACCTCATTATCTCCGGTCAATACTTTTATAGTTATGCCGAGTTTTTGCAGAGCCTGGATAGATGTAATTGCAGAAGGTTTGGCTGGATCGAGAAAGCCAATATAACCGGTTAAAATCATGTTGCATTCATCGGCAACAGAGTAAGTAAGGGCCCGATCGTCAAATTCCTTAATGGCCACAAGCAGTACTCTCAGACCATCTTCATTTAATTTTTCCGATGTTTCCAGCACCATCTTACGTATCTTCTCATCCAAAGGAATGATGGCATCCCTTTCTATGTGGAGCTGATGATCCTCCCCAGGATCGAAAGCCTGACTGCAAACGCCCAGCATTTCTTCTACGGCCCCTTTGCAGATCAGCAGGTGTTTGCCCTCGCTTGTTTTAAGGATGACAGACATTCTTCGGCGATGGAAGTCAAAAGGGATTTCATCTATCTTCTCAAACAATTCAGCAGCATGAAGCGTCTGCAGCAATTCCTTGCGATCTAAGATCGCTTTGTCCATGAGGTTTCTTAAACCGGTCTGGTGGTAACTATTGAGGTAGGCCCATTTCAGCACTTCATCATCATCTGCCCCAAAAACATTGAGGTATCTTTCCAGAACAATCTTGTCCAGCGTAAGTGTGCCTGTCTTATCTGTGCAAAGGATGTCCATGGCACCGATATTCTGAATCGCGTTCAGGCGCTTAACAATTACCTTCTGCTTACTCATATTCAGTGCACCTTTGGCCAGGTTGGTTGTGACAATCATTGGCAGCATCTCAGGGGTAAGTCCTACTGCCACAGTTATCGCAAAGAGCAGGGCCTCCAGCCAGTTATGCTTGGTCAGTCCATTAATGATGAATACCAACGGTACCATCACCAGCATAAAACGGATCAACAGGAAACTTACACTTTTTACACCTTTGTCAAAACTTGTTTCAGCTCCCTTGTTTTTGCCAATAATGGCTTTGCTGAGGGATCCGAAATAGGTCAGGTTACCGGTTGTCACAACAATGGCATTGGCAGTACCGCTCGCCACGTTAGTACCCATGAAACAGATATTGTCCAGTTCGAGTGCGGGTTTCTTTTCTGGTGCTGAAAGGATGGTGGCTATTTTTTCAACTGGCAAAGATTCACCCGTAAGCATGGACTGGCTTATGAACAAATCTTTTGATTGGATGAGGCGGCAATCTGCAGGTATCATATCCCCCGCAGACAGGAAGATAATATCTCCGGGTACAAG
>JABDEY010000106.1:0-3120 GCA_013286805.1 Bacteroidota bacterium
AAGAAGTTTATCAGGATGGAATGAGTCAGGTCAAAGTAGCAATCAATGGTTTTGGCCGGATAGGCAGGACTACTTTCAGAGTGCTGATGAAGCGTCCGGGAATAGAGGTGGTTGCGATAAATGATTTAACAGACAGCAGAACACTTTCTTATCTTCTCAAGTATGATTCTGTTCATGGTATAATTGATGCTGAGATTGGCTTCGACAATCAGCACATTATCGTGAATGGAAAAAAAATAAGGGTTTTCTCAGAAAGGGACCCCGGAACATTACCCTGGAAGGCTTTAGGAATAGATGTAGTTATTGAAGCAACCGGATTTCACCTTGATAAGACAAGTGCTTCCGGACATTTACGGTCCGGTGCAAAAAAAGTAATCATCTCGGCACCTTCAACGAGCTCTGATATAAAGACAATCGTATTGGGAGTCAACGATCAGCTGATTCATTCAGATGACGTTCTGTTTTCCAATGCTTCCTGTACAACCAATTGTGCAGCCCCGATGATAAAAGTGCTGGATGAAAACTGGACTATTGAAGATTGTTATGTGACCACCGTTCATGCGTATACAGGTGATCAGCGATTGCACGACGCACCTCATAAAGACCTGAGACGGGCAAGAGCTGCTGCATTATCCATAATTCCAACCTCAACAGGTGCGGCAAAAGCAATCAGCAAGATATTTCCTCATTTGACTGGAAAAGTCGGAGGATGTGGAATCCGGGTGCCTGTTCCCAATGGGTCCATAACTGACATTACCTGTGTTTTAACCAAGTCCGTCACTGTTTTGGAAATCAATTCGGCATTTAAAAGTGCAGCAGAAGGAGCGTTGAAAGGTATTCTCCAATACAGTATTGAACCTCTTGTTTCCGTTGACATTGTTGGAAATCCGAACTCCTGTATTTTTGATGCAGAGTTTACCTCTGTAGTAGGCCACATGGTAAAAGTAATGGGATGGTACGACAATGAGATGGGATACTCTCATCGCCTCGCTGATCTGACTCAGCGTTTATGCTGATCTGACGCTACGATTATTCTGATCCGTTATTTACCTAAGCTGTAACAGCCACCGTCGGTGCAGCTGCAAGAATCTCCTTGTTTGCTTCCTTCGCATATTGCTCAAAATTCTTTACAAAAGCTGCTGCCAGATTGCTGCATTTGGAATCATAGGCATCTTTGTTTATCCATGTATTACGTGGATTCAAAAGTTCAGCAGGAACTTCCGGGCAGGAAACAGGCATGTTGAATCCAAAAACCGGCATTGTTTCAAATTTCACTTTGTCCAGTGAACCATTCAGGGCTGCTGTTATCAAGGCACGTGTATAAGCGAGTTTCATGCGTGTACCGGTTCCAAAGGGACCACCCGTCCAGCCCGTATTGACCATCCAGACATTTACTTTGTTTTCTTTTAGTTTCTTACCCAAAAGCTCAGCATATTTTGTTGGATGCAGTGGTAGAAAAGCCTTTCCAAAACAAGCTGAAAAGGTGAGTGTAGGTTCTGTAACACCAACTTCTGTGCCAGCCACTTTAGCAGTATACCCTGAAATAAAATGGTACATAGCCTGTCCGGTAGTCAGTTTCGAAATAGGAGGCAGAATTCCATAAGCATCGCAAGTGAGCAGGAAAATATTTTTTGGAATTCCACCCACAGAGGGTTCTACAGCATTAATGATATGATGAATCGGGTATGCTGCACGGGTGTTTTCTGTTTTGGAAATATTTTTATAATCAACTGAGTTTGTTTCCCCGCTGAACTCAATGTTCTCCAGTAAGGCTCCGAATTTTATCGCCTCAAATATTTCAGGCTCTTTTTCCTTGCTGAGGTCAACACATTTGGCATAACAGCCGCCTTCAAAATTGAAAATAGTTTTATCTGCCCACCCATGTTCATCGTCTCCGATTAACCCCCGCTTGGGGTCAGCTGAGAGGGTAGTTTTGCCGGTCCCTGAAAGGCCGAAGAAAATAGCAGTATCCCCCTCTTTGCCAATATTGGCAGAACAATGCATAGATAAAACTCCTTTTTCCTGAGGCAGAATATAATTAAGAAGGGTAAAAATTCCCTTTTTTATTTCTCCTGTATAAGCGCTCCCGCCAATTAATATGATTTTTCGGGTAAAGTTAAGTATAGTGAAGTTGTGCTGCCGGGTCCCGTCAATGGGGGGTGAAGCTTTAAATCCCGGAGCCTGGATAATGGTCCATTCGCTTTTAAAGGACAAAATTTCCTCGCGGGTAGGGCGCAGGAACAAATTGTTCGCAAAAAGGTTGGCCCAGGGGGACTCCGTAACTACCCTGACATTCAAACGATAGCCCAGGTCAGCGCAGGCGAAACAGTCCCGTACGTATACTTCTTTTCCGCTCAAATAGGCGGTAACACGATTGTATAAGTTATCAAATTTGTCAGCGTCAAACTTGAAATTTACATCACCCCACCAAATGGTATCTTTTGTAAGGGTGTCATATACTACATATTTATCTTTAGGAGAACGCCCTGTAAATTCCCCGGTGTCAATTGCCAGTGCACCGGTATCTGTGAGGCATCCTTCTCCGTTTATCAGGGTTTCTTCAACCAACTCAGCTACATTTAGGTTCCAATAGGCCCCAGCCACATTTCCAAGACCCAAACCCGATACAGTAGCATCTTTTGCTCTTAATCCAAACTCGTTCATATGATAAGATTTTACAGGTTAAAATCCTTAAAAAAGGAAAGGCAAATTTACGAAATCAGAACCGGGAATAAATATTTTTGGTACAGAATGAGACCAATCTTATTAACAGGAAGGGACAGCCTGTTAATAACTATTTTGAAGGATTAAAGAAGGCAAATGTCAAAAATAACCATCCTGTTATAAATGACAGCCCTCCAAACGGTGTTACGATTCCTACCCAGTTAAAACCCTCCAGGTTTATCAGGCTTCGCGTTGATAAAAAGTAAAGTGAACCTGAAAAGAGGAAAATGCCAGCAATAAAAAGGATGCCTGCTACTTTGAGCAATTTACCTGAATTGTCGCGCATTAACAGGGCGATACAGAGTAGTCCTATACTATGATAGATTTGATACCGGACACCTGTTTCAAAAACCTGAAGCATTTCCGGACTTAAATGACCCTTCAGGGCATGTGCAC
>JABDEY010000106.1:3130-5501 GCA_013286805.1 Bacteroidota bacterium
ATGTGCACCCATGGCGCCTGATGCAATTGCAATAGCCCCTGAGATACCTGCAGCCCGGATAAATAGATTACGCATCTTAAGATAACTTGCTTTTTGGAAGAACAAAGATAAGGAATACCTTTGCCCGTATGAAGCAAATTTTGATAATAGGTGCAGGTCGTTCTGCTTCTTCGTTGATCAGGTATTTACTGGAACATGCAGAGACAGAAGGCTGGACCATTATCGTGGGAGATGTATCAGTTGAGCTGGCCCTCGAAAAAACAGCTGGTCAGAAACATGCAAAAGCCATTCAATTAGACGTGAACAATGATATTCAAAGGGAAGGTTTAATAAAACAGGCAGATGTAATTATTTCTATGCTGCCGGCTTTTATGCATTTTACAATTGCAAAGGATTGCCTGAAATATAGAAAACACCTGATTACTGCCAGTTATATCTCAAAGGAAATAAGAGATCTTCATGATGAGGCAAAACAAAAGGGAGTTTTATTTTTGAATGAGGCCGGGCTTGATCCGGGTATTGATCACATGAGTGCAATGCAAATTATAGACCGGATGAAACAGCAGGGAGGACGGTTGATTTCATTCAAATCTTATTGCGGGGGGCTTATTTCACCCGAAAGCAATGATAATCCATGGAATTATAAATTTACCTGGAATCCCCGGAATGTAATACTGGCCGGACAAGGGATAGCCCAGTATATAGATAATGGTAGATACAAATACATTCCGTACAACAGGTTGTTTTCAGATATTGAATTAATTTCAGTTGAAGGGTATGGTCAATTGGAGGCCTATGCCAACAGAGATTCCTTAGCATATCGGAAAGTATATGGGTTGCAACAAATACCCACACTTTTGAGAGGCACTTTACGGAACCCTGGATTTTGCGAAGCATGGAATGTCTTTGTCAGGCTTGGATTAACAGATGATACCTATACTATTGATGATTCAGAGAAGTTGACCTATGCTGATTGGATAAACTCCTATCTCCCGAAAGGGACCAAAGGAAATACAGAACAAAGACTCTCAGCATTTTTAGGTGAGCAAGAGACTTCTGCGCTTATGCAAAAAATAAAATGGACCGGAATTCTTGAAAATGAAACAATAAAAATTCCTAAAGCAACTCCGGCCGGGATTCTTCAGGAACTGCTGGAGCGTAAATGGAAATTGAAGGAGGATGATATTGATATGATTGTTATGGTGCACAAATTTGTATATGAAATGGCCGGATTGAAAAAAGAAATCCATTCAGCACTCATTGTCAAAGGTGAAAATGCAATGCACACTGCAATGGCAAAAACAGTGGGATTACCTATGGGCATTGCAGTTAAATTGCTGTTGCAAAACCGGATAAAAGAGAGAGGGGTAGTGGTCCCGACAGAAAAGGAAATTTATGAGCCGGTCTTAAAGGAACTCGGAACCTATGGAATTAATTTCATCGAAACAGAGCGTTCATTAAGCAGCAAAGAGTAGCTGGTTTTTAAAACGCCAGATAATAATCCCTGGTCAGTGCTTTGTATTCATCCGTATAGGAATGCCTTTCCTGCTCCTCAATAATAAGTGAATCCTCCGAAAAGCTTTTACGCGCCCGTTCAAATCGCATCAGGTAACGTTTTTCAGGTTTATCCAGCCGGGTCCTGACACGCATAAGCTTATTCAGATAGAGCCCTTTCGATTCGGCAATGTCTCTGAAAACCTCACCTTCTTTAGCCGGTAAAATCAGGTAAAATTTCCCGTCCGGGTTAAGTAACTGCAAAACCCCATCCAACAGTTCATCAAACTCAAGCATATCCGTATGACGTGCAAATGTCCTCGAGTCTTCCGGCGTTTTGGTGCAATGCACAAAATAGGGTGGATTGCTTACGATCAGGTCGTAGGCCGTTTTATGTTCCCGGGAAAAAAACTGGAATGCAATGGAGTGAACATTTATCCTGTCCTTCCATTTGCAGGCGTTTACATTTTCAAGGGCCTGTTGGCAAGCCATCTCGTCAATATCGATGGCATCAATCGATGCGGTTGACTTCTGAGCCAGCATAATGGCAATAATGCCCGTTCCGGTTCCAATATCAAGAATGTTTTTAGTCTGATCCGGATTGACCCAGGCTCCAAGCAAGACAGCATCGGTGCCCACCTTCATAGCACATTTATCCTGGTTGATAACAAATTGCTTAAAGGCAAAAGTTGATTGAGACATAAAAAATCAGAACTTGGATCGTGTTCTCTTATTTGCAAGTACTTTATAATTGAGATTCACCAGGCCGAGAATGAAAGCATCATTATACGTCCGTTTTTGATCACCTCTTTCCTGTCCTGCTTCAATTCTGCCACCATCCCAATATAATCCAAGGCTGGGATCAGCAAAATGGGCG
>JABDEY010000107.1 GCA_013286805.1 Bacteroidota bacterium
AAGCCACCCTTTAGTCTTACAACAATCATTGCCTTATGATTTCAAAAATGATTTTACCCGTGAAATGAAGGAGTATTTTTTCTTTCTTACTTTAGGAATTGCTTTCAACGCACTTTCAGAAAAATACATTTTATTGGCATAGAGTTGATCACCGTCAACACTATCAACTGTATCAAGAATGTTAATGAAATTATTTTCACCCATAAAGAATTCAACCTCATTTTTTAAAGGTTGATTTTTATACAATTCAATGGCCTCAACTTCCAGCCAGATTAATTTTATTTTTTTTAAAAACCCGCCGGCGCCTTCCAGTACCATCAGCTCGGCCCCCTGAACATCGATATGAGCATAATCGATAGTATGAATGCCCTTTTTCTGAACGTAATCAGCCAACCTGATCGTTTCCACCTCCATCTTTTTATTGAATTTCAACCAGGAACTATTACTGTTTTTTTCATCAGAGGGGGGCAATAATGAACTTGACTTGTTTCCATAATCCCAGGTTCCAGTGGTCTTGAATTCCTCGGGCTGTCCTTCGGAAAGATAAAACTCTGCTTTGCCATTCTGGTTACTTAGTGCGATATTTTCAAGGACAATGTTCTTCTTTTTATATTGGGTAATTAATTCAATTGCCTTTTTGCAATTATCTGCACGTGGTTCAAATGCATAAACCGTTGCGTTCGGAAAAAGAGAAGCATAACGGATAGAGTCCTCGGCTTCGCACGCTCCTATATCGAAAATAGTCAAAGGGTCTTTTTGCTTAAACAATCCTAATAGCTCCGCTTTAATGGAAACCGGACTCGATATGAAATTCTCCCTCGTTAACAATTGTGTATTTTTATTTATTTCTATATTCCAATTTAAACTCAACTTAAACGGGTAATATCAACATCGACCTGATTCAGGATTAGGCCGCTTACAGAATTTACCATCCGTTCATCATTTATGATCGTTGAAACATCGGAGATTGTCACACTGGCAACATTGTCTGAATAATGGAATGTTTTATATTGTTCAGACAAGCCAACAATGATCTTATAGGACCCCGAAGCAAAAGATATGTCGTTGAATTTAAAAACCGCTTCATACTTTCCTCTGACACAACGGGAAGGGCAACTCCAGGTTGTTCTTGCTGCCACTTCCATCATGGTAACTATGCCGATCCCAATCACAAATTCGTCCAGGTCGCGATTCAGCTGAAAGCCCACCCTGAGAAACCATCCAGCTCCAATTGCTACTTCAGGAAGCTTATTTCCCAATTCATCCTCTATCTGAACCCACTCCGCAAAGCCAGGAAGATGATCGGCATCGAGGGGTCTTGGAATCCCGAAGTAGGCACTCGATTCTGCATTGTTTTCAATGTATTTCCGGACAATCGATTCAATCCCGCCTGCAGCAATTAATTCACCTTTATTTAAAAGAATCCCTGAAGAACATAATTTTTGAACCGCTTCCATATTATGACTGACAAACAAAACGGTACGCCCCTCTGCTGAGACATCTTTCATCTTACCCAGGCATTTCTTTTGAAACTGAGCATCCCCTACTGCCAAAACTTCATCTACAATCAATATTTCAGGCTCGAGATGAGCCGCTACTGCAAAAGCAAGACGCACATACATTCCGGATGAATATCGCTTGACAGGGGTATCCAGAAACTTTTCAATTTCTGAGAAAGAAACAATCTCATCAAATTTGCTTTTAATTTCTGCTCTGGTCATTCCCAGAATCGAACCATTTAGAAAAATATTCTCCCGGCCTGTTAATTCAGGATGAAAACCTGTTCCTACTTCAAGCAAACTTGCTACTCGTCCTACAATCGTTATTTTACCTCTGTCAGGCTCGACAATGCGGCTTAATACTTTCAGAAGTGTGGATTTACCTGCTCCGTTCCTTCCAATAATACCAATTCGTTCACCCTGTTTAACTTCAAAACTTACATCATTTAATGCCAGGAATTTTTCTTTTGTTGCGGCGGAAGTTTTCCCGGCAGGATTTGAGAACAGCGATTTTAAAGTACCAGTAAGTGTTTCCCGCAAAGTGCTGTAATTGCTAACCTTTTGATGGCGCAACACATAACTTTTACTCAGGTTTTCAACTTTTATGGCGGGTTCCATTAAATAATATCAGCATAGGAGCGTTCTGTTTTACGGAAATAACGAAGTCCGTAAAAAAGTAAAAATAAACTCATTCCGGCAGATAAAATAAACCCCGGCAAAAATAAAGGTGGTCCGCCTCTGATAATTGCCCATCGAAATCCATCAATTACAGCAACCATTGGGTTGAGGGCGTACAGGTATTTTAGACCGGTTGGCGTCGAAACACCTCCGAATACTACCGAACTGCTGAAACCTACCGGAGAGATGTATAATCCAAATTGAACAATGAAGGGAATAATGTATCTGAAATCACGGTACTTCACATTAAGAGCAGCAATCAGCAATCCGGATCCCATGGCTGTGACAGTAGCCAGCAAAAGAAAAAAAGGCAGCAGTGCTATTCTCCAGCCCGGCATATACTGATAGTACATAAAAAGCCCAATCAAAATACAAAATGAGATCAAAAAGTCAATTAAGCTCACGATGATTGAACTGGCAGGTATGATCAGTCTTGGAAAATAGACCTTAGTCAGTAAACTTGCATTTCCTGTTAAAGAATTAGCTGACTCACTAAAAGCATTGGAAAAGAACTGCCAGGGAAGCATTCCTGCACATACCAATATGGCATAAGGAATTGCCCCCTCAGAAGGAAAATGCCCAAGCTTGTTAAAAACGACAGTAAATACAACAATTGTGATCAGGGGACGAAGTACACTCCAAAGTATTCCGAGCACCGTTTGTTTGTACCTGACTAATACATCCCTCCAGGCCAAAAAGTAAAACAGTCCTTTATAGGCCCAGATATCTTTCCAGTAATTGGCATTTTTGGAATTTGGTTCAATTACAATCCGGTGGATGCTCATACTTCAAAAGTGCTTTCTGCTTTACTTTGCAATATTCACTGCTCTTGTTTCACGTATAACAGTCACTTTTACCTGACCGGGATAAGTCATCTCTGTTTGAATCTTTTGAGAAAGGTTAAATGACAACAATTCTGCATCCTTGTCGCTCACTTTTTCGCTGCCAACTATAACACGCAACTCCCGTCCTGCCTGAATAGCATAGGATTTTTCTACGCCCGGATAGGTTAATGCCAACGCTTCGAGGTCTTTCAAACGCTTAATGTACTGATCAACAACCTCCCGGCGCGCTCCTGGGCGCGCTCCGGATATGGCATCACATACCTGTACAATCGGAGAGAAGAGGGAGGTCATTTCCACCTCGTCGTGGTGAGCACCTATGGCATTGCAGACTTCTGGTTTTTCCTTAAATTTTTCAGCCAGCTTCATCCCAAGGATAGCATGCGGCAACTCAGGTTCATCATCCGGCACTTTGCCAATATCGTGCAATAAACCGGCCCTCTTCGCTATTTTTGGGTTAATCCCCAGCTCTGCCGCCATGATTGCACAAAGATTGGCTACTTCCCTGGAATGTTGCAGGAGGTTTTGCCCGTAAGAAGACCGGTATTTCATCCGGCCCACCATGCGTATCAATTCAGGATGCAAACCATGAATGCCTAAATCTATACAGGTGCGCTTTCCCGTTTCAATTATTTCTTCATCAATTTGTTTCTTTACCTTTTCGACAATTTCTTCAATGCGTGCAGGATGTATACGCCCATCCGTAACCAACTGGTGTAATGCGAGACGCGCTATTTCGCGTCTGACCGGATCGAAACCTGAAAGAATAATCGCTTCGGGAGTGTCATCCACAATAATTTCAATACCGGTTGCGGCTTCAAGGGCACGGATATTACGTCCTTCCCTGCCAATAATCCGACCCTTCATTTCATCGCTTTCAATGTTAAAAACAGAAACCGAATTTTCAATTGCATGTTCGGTGGAAACGCGCTGAATGGTTTGAATAATAATTTTCTTGGCTTCTTTGCCTGCAGTCATCTTTGCCTCGTCCATGATATCTTTGACATAGGACATGGCATCCGTCTTGGCCTCCGCCTTCAACGATTCCACCAACTGGGTCTTCGCATCTTCTGCAGAAAGTCCGGACAAAGCTTCCAGCTGATCCACGGACCGTTTATGCGCTTTGTCTATTTCGGTTTGCTTTCTGTTTAGTATCTCCAGCTGCTGTGCAAGGTTTTGCCGGATTGTATCGGTCTCCAGTGTTTTGCGTTGAAGGTCTTCCAGTTTATGGGAAATGGTTGTTTCTTTTTGTTTCACCTTGTTCTCAATGACGATCAAGGCCTGATTTTTCTCGCTGATTACTTTGTCATGGTCTGATTTTAGCTGAAGAAATTTTTCCTTCGCCTGCATGATTTTTTCATTTTTCAGGGCTTCCGCTTTAAGTTCTGCTTCCTTTAGCAAAATATTGCCTTTCTTCTCCACATTTTTACGAAGAATAGTACTGGCAACTATTACGCCCACTCCGAGAGACACAACTGCGGTGCCTATAATGCTGATAATTGTTATTATATCAAGGTTCATTGTTCTAAATTGTTTTTAGTGTTAAGACTTGAGTGTTGCCGGAAACGCTCTTTTACTTCAGGCGGGATGAAACGAGTGTATCCATTTCAATCAGCTTTTCAGCTAACTGGGTAGAGGAGGAATTCGTCCTGCTTTCCAACTCTATATTCTGGGTCGCAAGCTGTAGTGCACACATGGCTAACAAGTCACGCTTGTCACTTACTTTGTATGTTTCCTTCAATACTTTTATTTTATCACTGATCAACCGGGCAGCAAGTTCGACACTCTGCTCGTCTTCGGGTTTTACCTTAATCGGATAAGTATTTCCCGCAATTGATATTGATATGGATACTTCTTTCACCTACCTGTTTAAAAGAGCAATGCATTTATCTATTTCCCGCACTAACTCGTTAATTTTCAACTTTATATCTGTTCTGTGTTCTGTATTTTTATTTAATGTCAGCGCCAATTTTAAATGTACTATCTGATTTAGCATATCTTGCTTTTCTGCAAGCAAATTGCCATTCTCTTTTTCCAGTCTGTCCTGCAAATGTACTAATTTTTCAATTTTGGCATACAGGCCTTTTGCTATTAAATTTAAATCCTTCACCTTCCCAAAAATACTATATTTTTGGTGTTAATGCTTGAAAAAATTGCGATTCTGCTCACCACCCTTTTAAGTCACTCATCAGCAGCCCAGGAACCACTACCGCAGCATTATT
>JABDEY010000108.1 GCA_013286805.1 Bacteroidota bacterium
ACCATAATAATTAATTCCGCATCCTGATATATTACTTTATTGCCAACGGGGGGTTTTAGGAGGTGACGGTTATCGTCAATCCACTTTTTAATATTTAAAGGTCGTGTTATCATGTTCCAACTAAGTATTAAATACTATATACCGGGTTTAATTCAGGACTAATTTAATCAATTAAATTATTATCGTTAATGCATATGTTTATTTATGAAACCCGGTTTCCATTTGGACGAATCCCTGAAATATAAGATAGGAATAACCCTCATTCCTGGAATCGGGGATGTCCTGGCCAGGAATTTAATTGGGCATTGCGGAAGTGCCGAGGCAGTATTTCAAGAGAAGAAAAGCGCTCTTGAGAAAATAAGGGGTATAGGAGCTATTCTGTCCGATGCAGTTTACAATCACAAGGTGCTGGGAAGGGCTGAAAAGGAAATGGAATTCATTGAGAAATACAAGATCACCACACTTTATTTTTTGGATGAAAATTACCCGTACCTGCTGGCTCAGTGCCCTGATTCACCGGTTTTGCTTTATTATAAAGGGAATGCAGATCTGAATGCAAAGCGGATCCTAAGCATAGTCGGAACCCGCAAGGCAAGTGAGTATGGCAAAAAAATATGTCAGAATCTTGTGATGGAATTAGCAGATTCAGGAGTACTTATTGTCAGCGGTCTTGCTTATGGCGTTGATATCTGTGCCCATAAAGCCGCATTGACAGCAGGATTGCCTACAGTTGGTGTAGTTGCACATGGCCTGGATAGAATTTATCCCCCGCTGCATAGGTCAACGGCTGAAAAGATGGTTGAAGCAGGTGGATTGCTGAGTGACTTCATGAGTAAAACAGACCCAAAAGCCGAAAATTTTCCCAGACGCAACCGCATCATTGCAGGTTTGGCGGATGCAACGATTGTCGTCGAATCCAGGGGAAAGGGAGGTTCCCTGATTACTGCAGATATAGCTAACTCCTATAGCAGGGAAGTGTTTGCAATCCCAGGCAGGGTTGATGATAATTGTTCCATTGGTTGTAATCAATTAATAAAATACAACAAAGCAGCTTTAATTGAATCCGCTGCCGATGTTTTACGGATCATGAACTGGGAAGATCAGAAGAAAAAGCAAAACACTGTACAGCAAAAATCCTTGTTTCTGAATCTTAGTCCGGAAGAGGAAATTGTAATGGCCCTTTTGAAAGGAAATTCACAAACAGGCATAAACGAACAATCAAAAATGGGGATTGATGAATTATGTTACGCTGCCAAATTAAGCATGAGCTCGGTAGCTCTCGCATTGCTTAACCTTGAATTGCAGGGAGTTGTGAAGGCGCTGCCAGGGAAAGTTTATATGCTGGATTGAAAAATTACTCCCTCCTCTTGTATAACGGCACAGTCGAACAAGCCTCCCCGTACATGATGCTTTTCGCAACAGGCCTTAAAATCCGGGTAATTTCCACATAGGCCGATTCCGGAACAGGCAAACGCCCGCAACCCTTAATAAAAATCTTCTTGTCAGTGAAATCAGCCGGGTTCAGTCTCCCCAGAGCATCCATAAAAATAACGGTCTCCAGCATTCCTAAATCGCCAAACACGACTTTCTTTGCCACAGGCTCAATGACAGTCACCAATAGCATATACGCCCAGGTAGGAACAACAGCATCCACTGTACAGACAAGAGCCACATATTTATCCTTGTATTTATTCCAATCTTCACTTTTCACAAACGCTCTGAAATCTTTCTCTTTCAAAATTAAACCCTGGAACAAATGTTCCTTCATGTCAAAAACCACCCGCTCCCCTTTAGGGTAATAATCCTCCAGGTTTATTTCCAGCAATCCGCTTTGTGCTACCTTATTTACAATTTCTTCCACGATTACTTTTTATACGGCAGACATAGAACCAACATATTGAAGCATACGCATTTCACATAAACCCAAGCTCCACCTGTGCCACATCACTCATCATAGTCTTCTCCCAGGAAGGCTCAAAGGTCAAGTCAATCTTTGCAGATTTAATTCCTTCCACCCCTTTTAATTTTTGCTCCACCTCAGGAGGCAATGTTTCTGCAACCGGGCAGGAAGGTGAAGTCAGTGTCATCAACACCTTGAGGTTATTCTCCTCATCCAGATTGATTTCATAGATAAGTCCCAACTCCCAGATATCCACAGGAATCTCCGGATCATAACAGGTCTTTATCATGTCTATCACCTGTTGGGCAAGTGAAGTATTCTTAGCTATTATTCTTGCACTCATTTTTTCAATGCCAGGGCATCCAATTTCATTTGTTTAATCATACTTATCAATCCATTGGCGCGTGTAGGTGACAAATGATCCTTCAACCCTATTTTATCAATAAATTCCATTTTCGCTTCTAAAATTTCATCGGCCGTATGCCCGGACAATACTCTTACTATCAATCCCACTAAGCCCTTAGTAATAATTGCATCACTGTCAGCAGTATAAAAAACTTTCCCCTCCCTGAACTCCGAATGCAACCAAACCTTACTCTGACATCCTTTAATTGTTTTATCTTCAGTCTTATGCTTTGGATCAATAAGCGGTAAACTCTTACCCAAATCAATCAGATGTTCGTATTTCCCCTCCCATTCATCTCCAAATAATTCAAACTCTCCAATAATTTCTTTTTCTATTTCCTCAATACTCATATTCCGAATGCACTAAAACCAGTCAACCCTCAACTTAACATCCTTACTGCCTTCTTCAGTCCTTCTTCCAGCTTATCTATCTCTTCAAACGTATTGTAAAACGAAAACGAAGCTCTTACCGTTCCCGGAATCCCAAAATGCTCCATGAGTGGCTGTGTACAATGATGTCCTGTCCTTACTGCAATCCCTACCTGATCCAGAATAGTACCAATATCCAGCGGATGCAGGCCTTCTATTACAAAAGACAAAACACTGGCTTTAGTTGAAGACGTTCCAATTATTCTTAACCCTTCTATCTTCTGAAGTTTAGCCGTTGCATAGTTCAGAAGTTCCTGTTCACAGGTGGCAATCCTGGAAATCCCTATTCCCTCCAAATACCTGATCGCCACTCCAAGTCCGATTCCTCCTTCAATCGGAGGCGTTCCTGCCTCAAATTTCAAAGGCAAATCCGCATAAATAGTTTTGGCAAAGGTCACTTTTTTAATGGTTCCACCTCCTGCCTGATAAGGTGGCATTGCATTCAGCCATTTTTCTTTGCCATATAAAACGCCCACACCGGAGGGACCATATAATTTATGCGAACTAAAACAATAAAAGTCACAATCCAGATCCTGAACATCCACTTGTAGATGTGGCGCTGCCTGTGCCCCGTCAATTAGAACCGCAATTTCCCCTGCCCCGCGTGCGATTGCTATCATCTCCTTCACCGGATTAATAGTACCTAATGTATTGGATACATGTGTAACCGCAATTAGTTTAGTACGCGGGCCTATCAGTTTTTTATACGAATCTAAAATAAGTTCTCCTTTTTCATTAATGGGAATCACTTTCAATACCGCACCCTTTTCCTCACACAGCAATTGCCAGGGCAAAATATTACTGTGATGTTCCATCTCAGAGACAATGATTTCATCTCCGGCAGAAATAAATTTCTTTCCGAATGAAGAAGCCACCAGGTTAATACTTTCCGTGGTCCCCTTAGTGATAATTACTTCCTCTTCCTTCCCTGCGTTGATAAATTTCCCGATTGTTCCGCGGGCCTTTTCGTAAGCCAGTGTCACAGCTGCACTCAGGTGGTGAACTCCCCTGTGAATATTTGCATTCTCTTCTTCATAGTATTTCTTAACCGCATCAATAACCACTTTTGGTTTCTGAGTGGTTGAAGCATTGTCAAAATAAATCAGCGAATGGCCCTTTAGCTTCAACGCCAAAATCGGGAAATCCTTCCTGATCTTTTCAACAGGAAATACGTTTATGCTTAGTGTTGGACTACCTGCAGTGTTCACGTTAACTTTTCTTTCAATAGTATATCCAGATGGTTCCGCAGAGGTTCTATTGTTATCGTTTTCAGCACATCCGAAACAAATGCAAACAGCAGAAGCCGCTTTGCTGCCTCCGTGCCAATTCCTCTTGAGCGCAGGTAAAACAGCGCCTCTTCATTAATACGTCCGGTAGATGAGCCATGTGAACACTTTACATCATCTGCATAAATTTCCAACTGTGGCTTGGTATAGATAGCTGCATCATCGCTTAATAAAATATTCTTGGAGCTCTGATACGCATTTATTTTCTGTGCATCCTTTCGCACATATATTTTGCCATTGAACACACCTGCCGACTTTCCATCCAGAATCCCCTTATAAAGTTGCCTGCTTTCACAATCCGGTTGCTGATGATCTACCAGTGTATGATTATCCACATGCTGGGATTCGTTTGTAATAAATAAGCCATTCAGAAAGGTCTCACAATTCTTCCCGGCTACTTCAATCCTAAGGTTATTGCGTATCCAAAGGCCGTTGAGCACCATCAGGTTGGTATCGAAATGAGAATTTTCATATTGCTTAACATGAATTCCGCAAATTTGCGAACTCTTATCCGCACCATTCTGCAATTTATAAAAATGTGTCCGTGCCTGCTCTTTTACAATTACCTCTGTAACACTATTTATCAAAACTCGCTCTGACTCATAATTATCAAACGACTCAACAATTTTCACCTCTGCATCTTTCTCCACTACAAACAAATGCCTGGGCATAATAAGCAAATCATCTGCCGGACTCAGCTGATTAATAACCGGGCCCACCCGATTAATAATATGAAACGCTTTCTCAATTTTGACTACTTCCGGAACATATATAAAAACACCGTCTGAACAGAATGCAGTATTCAAAGAAGCAAAAGCATCCTCTGCCGAGTCTGCACAGGTATTAAAATAATTCTGTATTAGTTCGGGATTTTCTTCAAAAGCCTGCTTTAAGCTTTTAACAATTACACCCTTTGGCAATCCACTCAGATCAGACAATTCCTCCCGAAAAGAACCATTATACAACACGATGATAAAAGGGTTTAAACCCGGAATCAATTCTGCACTGGCCTTTTTATAAACATCTTCCTCCTGAGCTGAAAACCCCGTACAAACCGGTAAACCCTGAAACACATATTCTTCCTGAAACAATTTCACCGGATTCGAATACTTGTACTCCTCATTTTTTCTTCCGGGAATACCCCTGCTCAGGAAATCCTTCATCGCATCTTCCCTGACCTTTAGAACATACGCT
>JABDEY010000109.1 GCA_013286805.1 Bacteroidota bacterium
TTGCTTTCATAGCTTAGTTCATTTGCTTTATAGGATGTCAGTTTTATAGTTGAAGCAAAATTTGACGCTGCATCCGGAGCCTGAGGAGAATATCCTTCCAGTCCGGATTTAAAACGCTGATCCACAATAGCTGTAATACGGGGATTAAAATTGCTTAAGGCGGTAATCTCAGAATCTGCATCCGGAACAAATTTCAGTTTATTCACAAACCATGCATTTCCCATAGCAAAACGATTTTGCAGCGGGGCAGCTTCCGGATTGTAAATAATATAGCGGGTATTGAGCATGTTTAACACAGTTTGCTCAGAAAGTGCTGCATTTATGGATGAATCACTTGGTCTGGACTTCAGTGTATTCATAATTACACTTATATTTTTGTCTATCTGGAAATCCACTAATTCCTGATAGCGTTTCATTTTGGCGCCGTGATAACCTCCAATTGACTTATGCCAATAGGAAGTACTGGCATCATTAAAGGTGCTCACAGAAATATTCAATACCCTGAAATCCGGATCCTTATCTCCTAGAATAAATGAATCTGCCTGAGTTTGAGGGAAAGGAATTACTGCTTTTGCTTTGGGAATAAAATTATCGTTGTTTACATATCGTTTGTCAATGCTCCACATATCAACCAGGATAAAGAAGGTCAGGGTCAGAACAATATAAATTCTTTCAATTTTCGATTTAAAATATAACCAGATACATCCTGCAGCCAATGCTATTAAACCGAAACTGCGTAAAGCATCCGCCCTGAAAATTGCTTTTCGTGCAATCTCCAGGTTATCCATAAATGCCTGGGCTGATGCCGGAGGAAACCCGGCCTGCGTGAGTTGTCCATACATATCTTTGGATTCCCGGGCACTGAAAAAGTCCGTCAATACACCCGGTAACAGATAATACAATAAGGCCAGACCTCCTGTCAGAGCAAAGGAAATTAAAAAAACAACTTGTATGGTAACGGGTTTACCTAGCAAAGGCAACTTTATCAGTTCAGCAAACTTCTGCCGGCTCTTTAACAATTTATCAAGAGCAAGAACGGCGAGCACGGGCATTGTAAACTCAGAGATCACCAGCATCATCGATACCGCCCGGAACTTATTGTATCCTGGGAAATAATCCAGAAAAAATTCACTGAATCCCATTAGATTTTTCCCCCAGGCAAGTAAAATCGAAAAGATGGTTGCAATAACCAATGCCTGTTTAAGCGGGCCTTCAACAATGAATAATCCCAATATGAAAAGAAAAACAATTATGGCGCCCACATAAACCGGTCCTGAAGTAAATGGCTGGTCACCCCAGTAAGGATCAGACTTGGCAATGTATTCTTTATACTGATTATCAACATCTTTCAATGCTTCCCTGTCATTTGATCCTATTGCTCCTGATCCCCCGCCTTTAAAATCGGGAATCATCAGGCTCATGGTCTCTCCTATTCCATAACTCCATTGGGTAGCATAGTCCTTGTCCAGTCCACTGGTTTTATTTTCCCTGTCAAAGGTCAGGTCTGATTTGCTGCGGGTAGATAATTTCCCATATTCATATGTGGGCAGTAAATTTCCCGCATTGCTTCCAACAGCCAGAAAAGCAGCAACAACAATTACTGCAACTGATTTCACGTACCCTGCAAGAACTTTGTTTCTTATCGCATTTGCCAGTTCCACACAGGCATAAACGCCCAGAAACAGAAAAAGGTAATAGGTAATCTGCGGATGATTTGCCAGCAAATCAAGGGCAAGGAACAAGGCTGTTAAAGCTCCACCCAGCAGATACCTGCCCCTGAATGTAAGAATCACTCCTGCAACAACGGGTGCCAGATAAGCTATCGCATTGGTCTGAGAGTTATGCCCTGCCTCCAGAACAATAAAAAAATACGAGGAAAAACCATAAGCAATGGCACCCAGAATACTCAGCCATGGATCTATCTTCAGGACTAGCAGCAAAATAAAAAAGCCAAGAAAGATCAGAAAAATCATGTTAAAGGGATGGGGCAATCCCATACGCAGGAACCGATCAACATATAAAATCAGATTGGAATAATGGGTCACAGAAATCTGGTAGGCCGGCATTCCGCCAAACATAGAATTCGTCCATAAAGGTTCCTGATGATACTGAGCCCTAAAATCCATAATCTCTTTTGACATCCCCAGATAATTATTGATATCCCCCTGCCGGAGAACTTTTCCATCAAAAACAGGCTTAAAATACAAACAGGTTAGGGCTGCGAAAACAGCTAATGCTATAATATATGGAAGTATGTTGTTAAACTTAAAGTCTTTCATTCTATAATATTATTTAATCTCTTCATAATCAACGTATTCTGAATCTTCAATATCATGCTTACCCTGCTTCACAGGTGGCACATAATCAACGGAAACACTTCCGGGCTTTTTGGGAGGATCCTGTTTCTCATCCGTTCTTCCCCCAGCTGATGACCCTGTAAAAACATGGATACCATTCCAGATTTTAAAAAAAATCCAGGCAGCAAACAGGGCAAAAATTACATCTCTCATCATGTTATTTACTCAAATATAAATTCCTTTCTGAATAGATTTCATGAAAATACTCATCCGTCAGATCGTCAATAAAATAAATTGCCTCGCCGGTGGACTTCATTTCAGGGCCCAATTCTTTATTTACTTCCGGAAATTTTTCATAGGAGAAAACAGGTATTTTAATTGCATACCCTTTCCTGCGTGGGTTGAATTTAAAGTCTTTTATCTTTTTTTCGCCCAACATTACCTTGGTCGCATAATTTACATAGGGCTCATCATAGGCTTTGGCAATAAACGGAACCGTTCTTGAAGCCCTGGGATTAGCTTCTATAACATAAACCACTTCATCCTTTACCGCAAACTGTATATTTATCAGCCCCACCGTTTTTAATGCAAGCGCTATGCGCTTTGTATAATCCTCCAGTAGTTTTAATACTTTTTCACTCAGGTCAAATGGAGGCAGGACAGCATAAGAGTCACCAGAATGTATCCCTGCCGGTTCAATGTGCTCCATCATGCCAATTATGTAAACATCCACCCCATCACATATGGCATCCGCTTCTGCCTCAATCGCTCCTTCGAGGAAATGATCGAGCAATACTTTATTCCCGGGTATGTCCTTGAGTATATTGACTACATGCTGTTCGAGTTCCTGTTCGTTAATGACAATTTTCATCCCTTGTCCGCCAAGAACATAAGATGGTCTAACCAGTAATGGAAATCCCAACTCCCTTGATAACTCAATTGCCTGTTCCGCATCCTGTATAACTCCAAATTTGGGATAGGGTATATTATTGTCCTTCAGCAAGGCCGAAAAACTACCCCTGTCTTCAGCCAGATCCAGCGATTTGTAATCTGTTCCAATTATTTTGATCCCGTAACGTTCCAGTTTCTCAGCCAGCTTTAGTGCCGTCTGCCCTCCCAACTGTACGATAACACCAACCGGATTTTCATGTTTAATGATATCGTAAATATGTTCCCAGAAAACAGGTTCAAAATACAGTTTATCAGCAACATTAAAATCAGTTGATACAGTTTCCGGATTACAATTAATCATAATGGTTTCGTACCCACATTCTTTAGCTGCCAGCACTCCATGCACACAACTGTAATCGAATTCTATCCCCTGCCCTATTCTGTTAGGGCCTGACCCCAGCACAACAATTTTTTTCTTTTCTGAACGAACTGATTCATTTTCCTCTTCAAACGTGGAATAATAATAAGGTGTTTTCGCTTCAAACTCGGCTGCACAGGTATCTACCATTTTAAAAACCCTGTTAATGTTCATTTCCGCCCGCTTAGCATAAACCTCACTCTCTAAACAGTCTACAATATGTGCCAGTTGCCTGTCTGCATACCCTTTTTGTTTTGCCTCCACCATCAGTTCCTTTGGCAATGAATGAATTTTATACTTGTGTATTTCGCTTTCCAAAAGCACCAGCTCTTCAATCTGATTCAAAAACCAGGGGTCAATTCGTGTTAGCCTGTTGATGGTCTTTACCGGAATGCCTAGCTTTAATGCGTCATAAATATGAAATAAACGGTTCCATCCCGGCCTTTCCAGGCTCTTTAAGAGCTCTGCCTGATTTTTAACTTCCTTTCCGTCTGCCCCCAATCCATTGCGTTTTATTTCAAGACTCTGGCAAGCCTTTTGCAAGGCCTCCTGGAAACTTCTTCCAATTGCCATCACCTCGCCCACACTCTTCATCTGGAACCCGAGTTCCCTGTTGGCCCCTTTGAACTTATCAAAATTCCACCGGGGAATTTTTACAATCACATAATCCAGTGTTGGCTCGAAATAGGCAGAGGTACTGTTTGTAATCTGATTCATTAACTGATCCAGGTTATAACCAATGGCAAGTTTGGCTGCAATCTTTGCTATGGGATAACCGGTTGCCTTGCTTGCCAGTGCTGAAGACCTTGACACCCTGGGATTTATTTCAATTGCAATAATGTCCTCCGCATCATCCGGGCTTACGGCAAACTGTACATTGCAGCCTCCAGCAAAATTCCCTATGGCCCTCATCATCTTTATGGCCATGGTCCTCATCTTTTGATATGCCTTATCTGAAAGTGTCATTGCCGGAGCAACCGTAATGGAGTCACCTGTGTGAACGCCCATTGGGTCGAAGTTCTCAATTGAGCAGATGATGCAAACATTATCGTTTGAATCCCTCAATAGCTCCAGTTCAAATTCCTTCCATCCCAGAACTGCCTTATCTATCAGCACTTCATGTATGGGGGAAGTATGCAGTCCACGATTCAAGGCTGCATCAAAATCCTCTTTTACATATACCACCGCCCCTCCGCTTCCTCCCAATGTAAATGAAGGTCTTATAACCAATGGGAATCCAAATACCTGGGCAATCTCCTTTCCCTCAAGAAATGAACGCGCAATTTTCGATGGAGCCATCCCAATTCCTATTTCCTCCATTTTTGCCCGGAACTTGTCCCT
>JABDEY010000110.1 GCA_013286805.1 Bacteroidota bacterium
GTAAGCAAAAATTCTGCCCCCGGGCTGCTGCGTTTAATAGCTAAAACCAGGCTGTCTATCTGGGAATAAAATTTTTCCTTATCAATAGCCGGCGCGAAACCTTCATTTGTACCCATAGAAATAATTACCAGATCTGGTTTTAATGCGGAAAGTTGTTCTGTAAAATAGACCGAGGCATTGAAGTGCCTGAATTCTGCACCATTTACTCCTGTCATACTGTAAAGAACACCCGGCTGGCAGTTTTCCAGTAAAATGCCATATATCCGGGCACAGGTTTGTGAGGTAGTTCTTGGACAGGATTTAAGAATTACCCGTTTGTACGGCTTATCGAAAAGCAAGGTGCTTGTAAATTTATTGATGCTGCCGGCCGAAGTACTTACATAACCGATTTCCCGATACAGGGAATCGTAAACTGCAAAATCAAAGTTCTCCTCATTCTTTGCGTGAAACAGTGTAAGTTTATTAAAGCTATAATCCAGACCACCCTGATCCTTCACCACAAGTCTAAGCTCAGAGGAGGTATCTCCGGTTTCAATCGTAACGCCACTTATTCCGATCGGAAGGGGCTGATCAGGAAAAACGTTTCGTTTAGCCTGCCAGGCTACATTAGAGGATGTTTTAAAACTGGACGGTTCATTTGTTTTGGCAACCTTATATGGAAATATCAATCCCCTTCCCGCATTACCAAACGTTGTCTGGAAATTCTGTCTCAGTTTGCCGGAAAAGACATCTGCCTGAATATGAGAATCCCCTATATGCACAATGCGGATTGTACCCGTCTTGTTTTCGCGCAGGCTTTTAAGTTTCTGAAAAAAGGAAGATAGTGCAGAACTATCATTGTATATTAAACTGGAGTCAGCAGAGATAAAGGAATATTTAGGAGGAGTGGAATCAGCGGTAATTGGAAGAGCGCCGGAAATAGTAGCAGATCCTGGAATAGTAGCAGACCCCAAAACAGAATCAGTACCGGAAACAGAATCAGTACCGGAAACAGAAACCTGACCTTGAGCCGATACATATAAAGCAGTAGTTAGAAAGAAAACCAAAATCCCGGCACCAACCTTCAACCCGCCCCAAACCCCACTACCTCCCGGACACACCTTAAACCTTTTGTTTTTTAACATAGCCTTTATAATCCGTAATCAAATATTGATATAGCATTCCGGCTATTTTTTTCGCCCCTCGGAAATTGGGATGTGTATAATCCTTATTGGCCAGGACTGTATCCCCCTGAACCCACTTCACCATTGAATTATATCCGCCCATAGCTTCATAGAGGTTCCAGAACGCAACGCCGGTTTTTTCGGCCACACGCTTTTGTACATCTATTACCAGCGGGACAGAAGGATCGGTAACATAAGCACCATTCGTATAGAAGCTCTTATCACTTGTGCTGATTATTAAAATACTGGCATTGGGAATTGCAGACCGGATATGATTGACTACATCCGTCATCCCGCGTTCATACCAGGAAAAATCGGTTACTTTATTATTGACCACATTCACACCATAATGCAGAATGATCAGGTCGTAATTCAGATGATTGTTTAGCCCGGTCAGGACAGCTCCTGGTATTTTAGACAATGGCATTCCGGAATTTCCCCGGAAAGAAAAATTGTCCACATAAATGCCGCTGTCCCCTTCCATGCTAAAGCCGAAAAGATTCATTGCATCCTGACAGGAAAAAAAAGCCTGGATGCTTTGAATAGGTTTAGACCTGACCAGTTGAAGTTCATTGACCGGCAAACTCCCCTTGAGGCGGAATGCATGACCGGCTATTGTCAGGTAATTATTCTCCCCTTCACTTTTTCCATAATACAGGTTTACATTGTAAAATTTATCCAGACCCTTTCGCCCAACGGAACTGTATTTCACCCAGCTTCCACTTTTACCCGGTGCAGTATCTGTAGCAGATGTAACAGCAGGAACAAAATCAAAACCTGTTATCCCAAGTGTAAAATTTCCGCCTGAATGATCAAGCAGACTGTAGGTTTGCCAGTTACCTGAAAACGTGTGAAAAATAGTTTGCCGGAATCCGGCTACAATGGAAGTGATGGGCATAAACCCCACACCGACCCCTCCGAACGTATCCTGGAATGTGGTTCTCAGATCCTGGGTAACAAGATCCCCTTCAATCATAGAATCTCCGAAATAGGCAATCCTTGTTTTCTTCTTCTTTTGCTGGGTCTGGAGTAAGGATTCAAAAAAAGCGGCAAGAGCCGGATCCGTTTTTATTTTTGCACATTCAGACTCATAATGACGGATGACAGAATCCGAAAGCAGCCGGGAAGAAACAGGAGCATGCATGAAAATTCCCCTGGCCTTGATATCCGAAAGAAGATCAACCCGCTTAAACTGATGGTTCCAGATTTCCATTGAAGAATCAGAAAGTGACAATATCAATAACAGCGACAGGGGAATTAACAGAATGAATAGCGGCTCCCTGAGCCTGTTGGTAGCAGGCATTAAATTGGCGGTTCTTGTTTCGCTATAACGTATTCGTTGAGTCTGTCTGTAAGCAGTTTGGAAGTTGTATTAAAGTAACGTTTGTTTTTATAAGCACCGACCCAGCGCAAACCACTAATCACATTGGTAAGAAAGATTTCATCGGCGCTCAGCAAAACACTTTGAGCCAGATTAATTTCATAAACAGCAATCCGGTTTTTAAATGCTACCTCTATCAGTTTTTTACGAAGTACCCCGTCCACGCAACCTTCCGCAACAGGGGGAGTATAAAGCACCCCATTCTTAACAGCAAAAATATTGGAGTGAATTGATTCAATGACATCACCTTTTACGTTCATGATAATACATTCATCCAGCTGATGTTTTATTCTATGCACACCGGCAAGGACATATAGCAGGCTGTTGCCTGATTTAATAGGAGACAAGGCATTTTGCTGTTTTTTGATTTCATTGAAAATGTCAATTGCATATCCCTTGGGGTTAAGGACATATTCATTCTCCGGCAAGGGATTAGCCTCAATGATAAAAGAAGTGGAATTTGTATCAGGTGTATAGAAAGCTTCACCGTTTCTGAATACGGTCAATCGTATCCGGCCACCGGCAGTGATTTCATTTTTCTGAATGAGTTCAGCAAAAGCCTGGGAAAAAAATCCTGCCGTATAAGAAGGGGAGAATTCCATTTTAAGCGCCTGAATCCCCAGTAACAGGCGTGCAATATGTTCATTCAGGAACAAAGCCTGCCCGTTAAACACCCGAATAGTTTCAAAAGTTGAATCTCCAAAACGGAATCCCCTGTTAGCTGCATTCAGCAACGGCTCATCTGCCTTATGCAATTGGCCATTATAATTCAAGAATAAAGACATCAGGCGAATTTAATAAAAATCACTTTAGTATATGCATAAGTTCAGAGAGCGGAGTATTTGCCGCTATCAGTATTCCCATCACACCGGCCTTATGGGCAGCATCCACGTCACGTTTCTTGTCTCCGATAAAAAAGGAAAGGGCCGGATCGATGGAAAACCGGGCAAGTGCTTTTTCGATAAATAATGAATCCGGTTTGCGACAGATACATCTGCTGATATCAGGATGATGTACGCAATAGTAAATTTCGTCAAATGCAATACCCTCTTTCTTCAGTGTCTCATTTAAAAAGGCATGCAGTACTTCAACATCCGCCTGTGTATATAATCCTTTTGCGATTCCACTTTGATTGGATACGACAATCAGGTGAAACCCCCTTTTCCGGAACTCCCTGAGTGCTTCAATAAGGCCGGGTAAAATTTCAAAATCTTCCAGGCGGTAGGTAAATCCACGTTCACGGTTAATCACTCCGTCCCGGTCTAAAAAGATGGCTTTATTCATTGAAACATGCTTTGCAACTGGTAAATAAAATTCATCAGCAACACCGGTTTAAGACCAGCTGTAAATACAATGCCATACACAGCTCCCCAGAAATGGGCATCGTGTCCCACATTATCAGTGGCTTTTTTCCCCATGTACCAGGAATAGGCTAAATACAGCGCTCCGAAAATAAACGCTTTCATTGGAAAAACGATAACCAGCAAGGTATTCAAAGGGCTTATTAAAATGCTGGAAAATACAATTGCAGAGACAGCTCCGGAAGCACCAACCGCATTATACGCATAATTATGTTTGTGTTTATAATAGCTGTATAAAGTGGATGCCGGCAAAGCAGTTACATACAGCAATCCGAAAACAAAAGGAGCTTGATGGCCGAACAAGGCTCTGAAATCATAGCCTTCCAATAGTGTGCCAAAAGAATAAAGTACAAACATATTCAGAATCAAATGGGGAAAGTCGGCATGCACGAGTCCATGCGTAAAGAGCCGGTACCATTGACTTCGGTTTATAAATACAGCATTTGCGTTGAACAAAAGCTTGCCGAATAGTTCTCTGTTATTGAAACACAGCACAGAAATAAGAGAAGTAATTCCAATAATAAGGTAAGTAACCATATTTGTTTTTTTTACCGGTATAACCTATTCTTATAGGGATAGGTGCTCATTAACCTGGATAATCTATTCTTAAATGATAAATACTGATAAGTTGTTTCTTCAGAACTTTCTTAATACAGTCAATATCCCTGAAGGTAATATCGGAATTGACAAACTGATTCAGGGCAATCTGATTCGATACAATACGCTCGACGAGTTCATTAATACTCTGTTCACTGTATGACTTTAAACTTCTCGAAGCTGCCTCAACAGAATCTGACATCATAAGGACAGCTGTTTCCCTGGAAAAAGGAATAGGTCCTGAATAACAAAATTCAGATTCATCAATGGTTTCGGCCGGATGCGCATTCTTGTATTGCTTCAAAAAGTACCCGGCAGGAGAAGTGCCGTGATGCGTTCTGATAAAATCAATGACCTTTTCAGGCAAATAGTTTTTCTTTGCCAGTTCGACTCCGTGCCTGACATGATTCAGAATAATGGAAGCACTTTCTC
>JABDEY010000111.1 GCA_013286805.1 Bacteroidota bacterium
AGAAGCCAAAGTGGGCATTATGCCGGGCTTCGTATTCAAAAAGGGGAAAATTGGAATCGTTTCCAAATCAGGAACATTAACCTATGAAGCAGCTGATCAGGTAGTAAAAGCAGGTTTGGGGATATCGACTGCCATAGGCATCGGAGGCGACCCGATCATTGGTACTTCAACGAAAGAGGCAGTAGAACTTTTAATGAATGATCCTGAAACAGAAGGAATTGTCATGATAGGCGAAATCGGCGGAACGATGGAAGCGGATGCTGCCAATTGGATTAAATTGAATGGAACAAAACCGGTAGTAGGATTTATTGCCGGTCAGACGGCACCTGCCGGGCGTACCATGGGCCATGCCGGAGCTATTGTTGGAGGCGCTGATGATACGGCAGCTGCAAAGATGAAAATATTAAAGGCTTGCGGGGTTCATGTAGTTGAGTCGCCTGCAGTTATTGGTAAGACCATGGCCGAAGTTCTTAAGAAGGTTATTGCATAAACAGCACATGCGCAAATTACGGGTACTTTTTTTCCTGATTTTAGCCGGGTTCTCATCTGTTGCTTATTCCAGAGATACCACGAGCAGTTTCATCCGATCGATGAATCAACAGCAGCTGCAATCTCTTATCGATTTCCTGTTTGAAATGGACTCCATCCCATCTGATCTGGTCAGAGAAGTAAATGCTGCAGTTGACGGATTTAATAATCCAACTCCATCTGTTAAAAATTTGGAGATTTCAGATCCGGCAAGTATATTTTGCTGGAAAGATATGAATTCAAGGTTGGATACAACCTGTGTTGTGAAACTGACAAGTGAACAGCATCCATGCTTCACAATGCCTGTCAATGGGATTATTACCTGCAATTTTGGGTGGAACAAATCGTACAATCACAATGGCATCGATATTAATCTCAGAAAAGGTGACAAAGTATCCTCCGCATTTGATGGAATTGTGAGGTTTGCGAAATGGGAAAACGGCTATGGAAATGTAGTAGTTATCCGGCATCCCAATGGGCTGGAGACGCTTTATGCCCACTTATCGAAAATAAAAGTTAAAGTTGG
Source organism: Bacteroidota bacterium (assembly GCA_013286805.1). GTDB lineage: Bacteria > Bacteroidota > Bacteroidia > JABDFU01 > JABDFU01 > JABDFU01. The sequence goes on from JABDEY010000111.1 coordinate 1,055, forward strand.
GGAGTTAGTTAGATCCGGAGATGTTATTGGACTTGGAGGAGCTACCGGAAATGCTACCGGAAACCATTTACATTTTGAAGTTCGACTAAAGAGTAAACCGATCAATCCTAAATACCTGATAGCGTTTGAAGACCAAAGGCTGATTAGTGATTCACTCGTTTTTAAAAGCGGCCGATCGGGCTGGGCTGCTTACCCGCCTGATATCAGAGAGTACATTGTCCAAAAGGGAGATACGATTTTTGAAGTGGCCAAACGCTTTGGACTTTCTGTAAAAACACTGGCCGAGCAAAACTGCATAAATCAATGGCTCAGGCTTAAGCCCGGACAAATCATCACTATTGTCGGTTAAGACCCCTGTTTAAGTTTGTTCAGGCAGCGCATAAAAGCATCCCTGACACCCTCATACTGTGACTCTCTCCCATAATTACGGGTGGTATGAGCTTCATGAATGGATTCATTTGCATACTCAATCTGGTCATTTAACCATTTGAGCATCTCCAGTATCTTTTCACGCTCCATTACGCTATGCTTTAGTTGTTGGCAATTCACCATGTATACGTAATACATTGCGATAATGTTCCAATCTTTTCAATATTTTTTTAACATATTCGTAAGGTTCTTCGCCCCTGCAATAGCCGAACCTGACCACCGGATCATTATAGTAAGCAGGTTTTGATTTATTGAGCAGGAAAAAATCCACATTATTATCCCATACATCAGGGTCCTTATTGTATTTAATGGCCAGACTGCGCGCATCAATAACATGGCCCAGGCCAACATTATAAGAAGCCAGAACAAATTTTATGCGTTCAGCCGAATCCCTGATGAAGTCCTTCCAATAGGCATTCAGGTGAATCAAAAAGTTGGTTCCTGCTTCAATATTCTGAACCGGAGACGCAATCAGGCTGTCCAGGCCAAATTGTCTCGCTGTCGCAGGGAGTAACTGCATAAGGCCGTATGCTCCTGTCCAGGACTCAGCACAAGGATCGAAATGTGACTCCTGATAGATCATTGCAGCCATTAGCCTCCAATCCCATCCCACTTTCTTGCTATATGTTTGTATGGCATGGTCATAAGGTGAAATGCAGCCCCCGTTGAGACAAAAATACTCACTCTCCATGCGTTCTCCGGCAGCTCTTGGATTTACATAATATTTATTAAAAACAACTGCCTGAAGGCTTTTTCCGGCCGGATCAGTCAGCCAGCGGTTCAGTACCTTTAAAAGTTCCGGTGAAGTCTTGCGTACAGCCCAGGCAATTTTCTGTGGAAAACTGATAGCTGTTTTAATATCCAGATTATCAAAATAGGTTTGATTGACCATTGCCACATTTTCATCAGCAACAGTATAACGGATGAATCCCTTGGCAACAAGGCTGATTAACTCTTCCGTATCCTGATTTCCTTCTGCTTCAGAAATATCAATCTCCGCTCCGATTTCCTCAGAAAGGCTTTTTAAGCGGGCATAAAAAGAAGAACCCTTACGGACATAAACTGTTTGCCCATGCAGGTCATTGAGGTTACGTATTAAGTTCCTGTCAATTGCAGAACCTGACATACGTTGCCAGCCATCAGGCTTACGTTGTACAAGCACCTGGCGGGTTTGCAACAGGGGTTCAGTAAAATCCACCTGTGTATTCCTTTCACTTGTAATAGTCAGATTAGCTGCAGCAAGATCCGCATTACCAGCTTTCAATTCATCCAGGATAGCATTCATATTACTGACAACAACGATCTCCAGTTCAACTCCCAGATAGCCTGCAAATGCGTTCAGTAAATCATAATCGTAACCGAGGGGCTCTCCTTTATAGACAAAATAACTGGTAGAATTGTTTTCAGCAAGAACGATGAGTTTGCCTCTTTTTCTGATCGTCTCCAGATCTGCAAAATTGCGTAAGGTGTGGGGCTCTCCTGACCCTTGCAGTTTTTTGATGCCTGTAATACACTGCTTGACCTGAACTACAGCCAACACCACTATTAACGTTAAAAGATAGCGAATATTTATCAGCCTGTATATCATCACCCCTCCCCTTCTTCAGCACGCTGTACATCAATAGCTGTTGGTTGTTATACGTATGCCGGCAAGGGAGAGTTACGTTAAATACCGGAAAAATGCAGAATTATTTTTTCTTGAACTCGGTGATGCTATTGTCGTAACATAGGAAATAATGCCCTTTGGTCAGGTTACCGATACCAATTGATTTACCAAATCCGCGTTTTACAATCTGACCGTAAACATCATATACTTCAAACATCGTCTGACCTGAAAACATGATATCGTCTGAATTTCTGGAAGTACTGAACGTAAGCGGTGGCACATTTGACAGACAGGCAGTAGCTTTAGAACATTTAGGTAAAGCACCATATCCTATTTGCTTGATACGAAACCTGTTTTCGCCCGAATTTAATTCAGTCTGGAAAGAGTAATTATTTTCCGTAGGAGTTCCAATACCCTGAACTTCTCCGACCGGTATCCATTTATTCCATTTGAATTGCTCTATGATAAACGGCAGGGAACCGCTTTCATTGACTGTGCTCCATGAAAGTAAACCATTTACATTAACGGTCATGGAAGTTAAATCAAAGGATGCCTTGGGCTTAAGCGCCTCCGGATTTAAAATATGAGGGCTGCAATCATCCCTGTGCCTTATTTCAATGGTAACCTTATCTCCGTATTTAAGCTGGAAAGCTTCCAGATCTATCTCGAAGGAAGCAGCATTGATTTCATCCGTGGAAACACGTCCGTTGACAATTACTTCATAGGTACAAAAGCCAACCCCCGATGAGGCATATCCATTCTGAACATATACATTTTTGTTCTGGTACTTGCCTTCAACAACAACAACCTTAGCTGAAGCACTCCCTGCAAACATAACAAAAACAGAAGTCAACAAAAACGCAAACTGCTTCATATGCCCACGAATTTATGCAAAAAAATCGGCAAATTCAAGTTTTATCCTTTAAATTTTAAACCACTTTTCAACAGTCCCTTAGCTTGTTTTCAGGCGTACAAACAGGTACACCAACCAAAGTAGCAGAAGCATGAAAAACAACATTCGGTATGTGCCCTTGTAATTTATTTTATCAGTCGGCTTGTCTTTGCGGTAGGCCCAGATCATACCAGACACAAAAAGCACAAAAAAAATGACAGCAAAAATCCAGTGTCCTTTTCCTACATTCATATCCCTGCAATCATTGTTTTACTAATTTCGCTGACGCAAATATAAGAAACCAAAAATGCGCCTGAGTAAATACACGGCTATTTTACTTTTTTCAATTGGCCTCAACCCATGCTGGTCTGGTAAACTGGAAAAAGGATTTGAGGCGCTCCGGATTTATGATTATTTCAAAGCGAAGCAACTCTTCGAAAAGAACCTTAAAAATCACATTTCGGGAGCCAGTTATGGCTTAAGCGAAATCTATTCCCGCCCGGATAATCCATTTTACAATATTGATACGGCTTATATATATATCCTGAAATCAGCAGATGCATATACAGGTTCTTCAGAAAAGGAGAAAAAACTCCTGAGTCAGTTAAAAGTTTCTGCTCAATCCATTATTGAACTCAAAGAGCGTATTCACAAAAAAGCCTTTGATATTTACAAACAAAAAAATACGCTCGAAGCCTATAACTTTTTCATCTGGTTTTACAGTTCTGCAGAACAGGTGAAAGACGCGGTCCGGCTTAGAAACCAACTGGCATTTACCATCGCCTCCGCTTTGGATACGTATAAAGCATACAAAGATTTCATGAACGAATATCCGGAAGCAGTTCAGATAAAGGAGGCAAAGGACCTGTATGAGGAACGGTTATTTACAGAGTTAACAAA
>JABDEY010000112.1:0-4050 GCA_013286805.1 Bacteroidota bacterium
AGTAAGCGCAAAAGCCTGAACAGCCTTCATATCCTTGCCACATTTTTTGCCAAGGGTTTTAAAATTCAACTTCAGATTTTTCACGATTTGTGTTTTCTGCTCATCCACAAATTCTATCCGTTTTACATTTACTTCCGACAATATAAGGTCTTGTACTGCTTCAATATTTTTCCTGAAAACTTCATCCCGCATCGGTATTTGTATTCTTTCCAGAGGTTGGCGCACCCGGATATTTTCTCTTTTACGGACAGATAAAATCATGGAGGATATTTTCTGAGCCAGCTCCATGCGTTCTTCCAGTTGTTTATCAATAAGTCTGGAATCAGCCACTGGCATATCTGAAAGGTGAACCGATTCTGACTCGTTACGTTTACTAATGGTATTGAGATCAGTAAACAACTGATCGGTAAAAAAAGGAGCGATGGGAGAAGCCAATTGTGCAATTACTTCCAGGCAACGGTACAACGTTTGGTAGGCTGAAATTTTATCCAGGCCATACTCTCCTTTCCAGAAACGACGACGGCAAAGGCGTACATACCAGTTACTGAGATGTTCATCTGTAAAATATGCAATAGCGCGGCCTGCTTTGGTAGGTTCATAATCGGAATAAGCAGCATCAACGGTTTGAATCAGAGAGTTTAATTCAGACAAAATCCATCGGTCAATTTCAGGTCTTTCGCTAACAGGGATTTCATTTTCGTTATAGGCAAATCCGTCAATGTTAGCGTACAAAACAAAAAACATATAGGTATTGTAGAGTGTTCCGAAAAATTTGCGTTGAACTTCAGCTATACCTTCCGAATCAAATTTCAGGTTATCCCAGGGTTGGGCATTGGTGATCATGTACCAGCGGGTGGCATCAGGGCCATACTTTTCAAGCGTAATGAAAGGATCAGCAGCATTGCCCAGGCGCTTGCTCATTTTATTCCCGTTTTTATCCAGCACCAAACCGTTTGAGATAACATTTTTGTAGGCAACGGAGTTGAAACATAAAGTAGCAACAGCATGCAAAGTATAGAACCAGCCTCTCGTCTGATCAACACCTTCCGCGATAAAGTCAGCGGGGAAATCCGGAACCTGCTGAGCTATCCCGTCCTTTGCTTCAAAAGGCCAGTGCTGCTGTGCATAAGGCATAGCGCCAGAATCGAACCATACATCTATCAGGTCCAGTTCACGTTTCATGGCTTTTCCGGATGGAGATACCAGGACCACCTCATCAATGAACGGCCGGTGAACATCAAAAAAAGCATAATTGGAAACAGAATTGTCCCCGGGCTTAAAGGCCTCCAGAAAATTACTTCCCATCACGCCAGCCTTCAGCGACTTGCCAATTTCAGTTTTTAACTCTGCTATAGAGGAAATGCATATTTCTTCTTTTCCATCCTCCGTTCTCCAGATGGGAAGCGGAATGCCCCAAAATCTGGAACGGGATAAATTCCAGTCGTTCGCATTCTCCAGCCAGTTACCAAAACGCCCGGTACCGGTGGATTCAGGTTTCCAGTTAATGGTCTTGTTCAGTTTCACCATTTTATCCCTTACAGCTGTTACTTTGATAAACCAACTGTCAAGTGGGTAATAGAGTATAGGCTTGTCAGTTCTCCAGCAATGCGGATAACTATGTTCGTAGGTTTCCTTCTTGAATAATTTACCTTCCTCCTGCAGCTTCAGAACAATACGTTCATCCACGCTGAGGTAAGCCTTAAGTTCTTTTATTTTGCCCGCTGCCTCCAGTGTTTTTTTCTGATGCTCAAATGCTGTTTTCTTTTCCTCCTCACTCAGATAGGCTTCCTTCACGTATTCCTCCCCATAGAGGAAAACCCCATCCTTCACCTCCGGCAGAAACTTTCCGCGTCTGTCAACCAGGGTGAGTGAACCTATGCCATATTGCTTTGCAACCCGGAAGTCATCCGCGCCAAAGCTAGGTGCAATGTGAACAATCCCGGTACCATCCTCAGTTGTTACAAAATCCCCAAGGACAACTTTGAATGCATCACCGTCTGTGGGCCGGGAAAAGGGGAGGAGTTGTTCGTATCGAATACCTTCCAGTTCGGAACCTTTTAGTTCTTCCAGAATCTGAAAAGGAATATTTTTATCTCCCGCTTTATACTCTTCCGCTTTTAATTCTTTATTCTTTTCGGAAAAATATCTGCCCACTAATTCCTTTGCCATTATTATAGTTACAGCCTGGAATGTGAATGGGTTAAATGTTTTAATTTTAACGTAAATAATATTTTTTCCAACCGCTAAAGCCGTGTTGGAGGGAAGTGTCCAGGGAGTAGTCGTCCATGCAAGAAAATAAACATCTTCGCCTTTCAATTTAAACATTACCGTAGCCGTCCTGTCCTTCACATCCCTGTAACATCCCGGCTGATTCAACTCATGCGAGCTCAGCCCGGTGCCGGCAGCCGGGGAATAGGGTTGTATCGTGAACCCCTTATACAAAAGTCCTTTTCTATAAATATCACCCAGCAACCACCAGACACTTTCAATGTACTTGTTATCGTAAGTGATATACGGGTCTTTCATATCCACCCAGTAACCCATCAGCTTTGTCAGTTCTTCCCACTTGTCCGTATATTTCATCACCTCCTTGCGGCAGGCCTTGTTATAATCATCAACAGAAATTTTTTTGCCAATATCTTCTTTTGTGATGCCAAGTGTTTTTTCGACAGCAAGTTCTATGGGCAAACCATGTGTGTCCCAGCCAGCCTTGCGTTTGACCTGTTTACCCTTTAATGTTTGATAGCGGCAGAAGATATCTTTAATGGTACGAGCCATCACATGATGGATACCAGGCATGCCATTGGCGCTAGGAGGGCCTTCGTAAAATACAAACGAAGCATTGCCTTCCCGGGTTGTTATACTCTTTTCAAATATTTTGTGCTCATCCCAGAACTTCAGAACATCTTTTCCAATCTGTGAAAGGTTTAGGGACTTGTATTCCGGATATTTATCCATAGCTTTTTAACGGGAAGCAAATTTAACTAAAAAAGGAGCATTCAAGACATGCGAAGCCGTGCATAAGCTCCCATAAAATTAGAGAAAGCAAGGCGCATAAATGCGAAAGGATAACCAACCCGAGGTTGTTGGTGTCAGTTTGTGTGTAAGATGGCAGTGACGACCCTTGCTTAATTTGTAAGCTTATGGAAGCACAACGCTGCTCATGACCGGTGAAGATCCAAGTTCATTATAAACAATTCTGGAAGTATTCAGGTCCTCATATTCTGAGGCACTGGCATAATTCACTCCGGCAGGATAAACCATAAAATAAACAGTGCTGCCATGTGTATAACCCACACTCAGGAGATCTGATTCAAGTATATTGATGGAAAAGGTAGTTTTGGCCGCAGTGATACCGGCAGCATAAACGAGCAGGTAGTTATTAGGCAGATAACTCACAGATGAACCGCCACTGATAAAAATCAGGACTTCCCTCGCATGAGTATCAAAAGGACTGGTTCCGTGAACCTTAACATAATTAAGCGTGTCTGCTGCACCTTTTATCACCGTATCCAAAACCAAAGCATTAATAGTAAACAAAGGAATTTGTCCCAGGTGTACATCGTGCTGGCTGGCCCCAAGTACAAGGTTTATATTTTTTACACAATTGGGAGCATAACCAGGATTAACCGTATCCGTAATAGTAATGTTGTAAACGCCGGAAGGCAGGTTATTGATCGTGTATTTTCCGGTAGAATCTGTTAGGGCCCTATAGGCTGTTCCGTCAATCGTAACCCGTACGTTCTTCAACCCGGAAGGACCTTGTTTAACTCCATACTGATCATATAACGAAACAAATCCAAAAATAGATCCTGTATAGGCAGGTCCGGCAGGTCCCTGAGGACCCTGAGCCCCTGCAGCTGGTTTTGTGCAAGAAGATAAAATAAGAATGCCAGTTGTTAGCAGAACCGACAAAGAAATAAACAGGTTTCTGAAGTTCATGGTTTTTGTTTTTTAATTTAGCCCGCAAATATACAACTTTTACTATTTAAACGAGGAGACATGAAAATTGCAATTGTCGGCTGCGGAAATATGGGACTGGCCTACGCC
>JABDEY010000112.1:4106-4388 GCA_013286805.1 Bacteroidota bacterium
TGGAAAAGTTAAAAATAGGTAAGGTCGTTTCAGATTTCAATGTCTCCCTGTCGGGTTACGATGTTGTTCTTCTGGCAGTTAAACCTCAGGATTTTATAGGGATAAAAGAGGACTTACGAAAAGCCCTGGTTTCGGAGAACAGTATTCTGTCCATCATGGCAGGCATACGTATACAATATCTTGAAGAATCCCTTGCCCACCAAAATATTGTCAGGGCTATGCCCAATTCTCCGGTACAACTTGGAATGGGAATGACTGCTTTTGTGCCTGGCAGAGAAGTTA
>JABDEY010000113.1 GCA_013286805.1 Bacteroidota bacterium
TTAATGCAGGCAATGGCCGGATATAAATTCACAGAACTTGTTAATTTGCCTTCACCCAGTAATAAGAGAAGTTTTGATGGGGCTTCGATTTCAGTAATAACAATCCAAACAAACAGGTCCAGCTACCGCTCTGGTGAATTCGATGATTATGATCCGAATACCAGATTGACAAAACTTATTCAAATCATGCAGGAAATTGAAAATCGGAAATGAAGACTTCCAATGATATATTAGAAAAGGAATTCAAAAAACTTGTGATACAAGGGATACCTTCTAAGTTACCCGCGCCGAAAATATATGACAGTACCATTAATCATGCGCCCAGGCGTAAGGATATTTTAATTCCGGGTGAAAAAAAACTGGCCTTGAAAAACGCTTTACGTTATTTCGATAAGAAATTTCATGGAGTTCTTGCAAAAGAATTTGCGGATGAGCTCAAGAAGTACGGCAGAATATATATGTACCGCTTTCGTCCGGATTACAGGATATATGCGCGACCAATTAAGGAATATCCTTTTAAGAGTAAGCAGGCAGCTGCTATTATGCATATGCTCAGCAATAACCTGGATCATGCTGTTGCCCAGCATCCGCATGAGTTAATAACCTATGGAGGCAACGGAGCCGTGTTTCAAAACTGGGCTCAGTATTTACTGACAATGAAATACCTTGCTGAAATGACAGAGGAACAAACCCTTGTTTTGTATTCGGGCCATCCGATGGGTGTTTTTCCGTCCTCTAAGGAAGCGCCAAGACTTGTTATTACCAACGGAATGATGATACCCAATTTCAGCAAACCGGATGATTGGGAACGTTTCAACGCGCTGGGTGTTACGCAATATGGGCAAATGACAGCAGGCTCGTTTATGTACATTGGTCCTCAAGGAATTGTGCATGGAACAACCATTACCTTGCTGAATGCTGGACGGAAATTCGTTAAAGGAACGCAAGGTCTTGCCGGAAAGGTATTTGTAAGTGCCGGTTTGGGTGGTATGAGCGGGGCACAACCAAAGGCAGCTAAAATTGCTGGCGCCATTAGTGTTATTGCGGAAGTGAATCCAAAAGCAATTCAAACCCGACTTTCCCAGGGTTGGGTAGATGAGGTCTTTGAGGACATAAATCTTCTCATGAAAAGGATAGAGACAGCCAGAAATAAAAAAGAAATTGTTTCTTTGGCCTATCAGGGGAACGTTGTTGATCTATGGGAAGAATTGGTGGAGCGGAATGTAAAGGTTGAGCTGGGGACGGATCAGACTTCTCTGCACAATCCCTTTGCGGGTGGGTATTATCCGGTGGATATGTCATTTGAGGAGGCTAAAAGCAAGATGGCAGAGCATCCGGAGGAATTTAAGAAGTCAGTTCAAAGCACATTAAGAAGACATGTTAGCGCAGTAAATAAAATGGCAGAGCGGGGGATGTATTTTTTTGATTACGGGAACGCTTTTTTGCTGGAATCTCAAAGAGCAGGAGCTGATATAGGACCTCTTCCAGGCAGTAATTTAAAGGCGGGACAAACATTCAGGTATCCATCCTATGTCCAGGATATTTTAGGGCCCATGTGTTTTGATTTTGGTTTCGGACCTTTCCGCTGGGTGTGTACATCAGCGGATCCAAAAGATTTACAAATTACAGATAAGCTGGCAGAAAGAGTATTGGTTCAGCTTTATAAAAGGGCTCCAAAAGAAATCAGGCAGCAGCTTGCAGATAATATTCTTTGGATAAAGGATGCACAAAAAAATAAGTTGGTTGTGGGATCGCAAGCCAGGATACTATACGCGGATGCGGAAGGGCGTATTAAAATAGCAGAAGCATTCAATAAAGCAGTCCGGCAAAAAAGGCTCACAGCTCCTGTTGTACTTGGACGAGATCATCATGATGTATCCGGAACAGATTCTCCTTATCGGGAAACTTCAAATATTTATGATGGTTCTCAATTCACAGCTGACATGGCCGTACATAATTTTGTTGGAGATGCCTTCAGGGGTGCCACCTGGGTTTCCTTGCACAATGGGGGAGGGGTAGGCTGGGGCGAAGTAATCAACGGAGGATTCGGTCTGGTGCTGGATGGGAGCAAAGAGGCGGACAGAAAATTGAAATCCATGTTGTATTGGGATGTGAATAACGGAATAGCCCGAAGGAGCTGGGCCAGGAATCCTGAAGCGAATTTTGCCATCCGCAGGGCCATGGGTAGTAATAAGAAGCTGAAGGTAACTTTGCCCAATATGGTAGATGAGGAATTATTAAAGCAAATTACTGTATAGCTATTCTGAGATTTAAATTTGATAAAATGCTCCTGCACAGCGGCATTTAAGAACTAAATAATTCTCCTCCTGGGGAATACACTTTTCTGCAGAATCACCGCCAACAGCATTACCAGAAGACAGCCTGCCACGTTGAGCCAAAGAAAGGCACAAAGGTTTATTAGCCAGGCGATGACAATAAAGCCTTCGGCAATCAGTGCGGCGTAAAAAACTGCTTTCCCGCCAATGTGTTTCATATAAAAGGCAACCAGAAAAATTCCCAGAATGGTTCCATAGAATAATGATCCCAAAATATTCACGGCCTCAATCAGATTTCCGAGCCGACTTGCATAAAATGCAATCCCTATACAAAAAATACCCCATGCTAAGGTCATGCTTCTGGATGTCCGCAGGTACAAAGCATCTGTGCCTGTTTTCCGGTATAAGCGCTTGTAAAAGTCAACCAACGTTGTAGAAGCCAGTGAATTCAGAGCACTGGCCATTGAACCCATAGATGCCAGAAAGATGATTGCAATGAGTAAGCCGATAAGTCCTTTGGGTAGATATCCGGTCACGAAACTTAAAAAGATATAATTACTGTCGTTTGTATCTGTTTTTGGATCGTTCTTAGCAATCAATTGAATTGCTTCTTTACGGATTGTCTGAGCTTTTTCATCGGCCTGTAGTAAATTTGATCTTGCAGCATCCATGCTTCCTGCGGAACCATCCATAGCGCCTTCATTGGCATGAACTGCTTTCAGCATTTCGATTACAGCAATTTGTTTTTCAGTATTGGCCTGATTGTATTCTGCTTCGAGTTTATGGAATGCTTCTTTACTGCTGCTGTTCTCAATTTGTGCAATTTCTGTTTTATTGAAAAATACAGGAGGCTGATGGAACTGGTAAAATGCAAATACAAGAGTCCCAATCAGCAGTATGAAAAACTGCATGGGTATTTTTATCAATCCATTCATGATAAGTCCCAGGCGGCTCTGCGCTATAGATCTTCCCGTCAGGTAGCGCCCTACCTGACTTTGATCGGTGCCAAAATAGGAGAGTTGAAGAAAGAAACCTCCTATAATTCCGGACCATATATTGTAACGGTTATTTAAATCAAATTTGGTGTCTATGGCATTCAATCTGCCCATTTTTCCTGCAATGTGCAAGGCATCCGTCAATCCGACTCCGGCCGGGAGTAAATGCACCACCATGAAGGCGGCAGCAAAAAGGCCGGCGAATATCACAAACATCTGGAACAACTGGGAATAGGAAACAGCCTTGGCCCCTCCGTAAACTGTATAGAGAATCACCAGGGTGCCAATCAGTAGAATGGTATAATTGATATCTATTCCTAAAATGGTGGAGAGAATAATGGAAGGAGCATAAATGGTAATCCCTGTTGATAATCCCCTCTGAAGAAGAAACAAACCGGCTGTAAGCAAACGTGTCCTGGTGTCAAAACGTTTTTCAATAAACTCATACGCAGTGAATACATTCAGATTCCTGAACATAGGGACAAATGTGATGCAGAGCACAACCATTGCAAGGGGCAAACCAAAATAAAACTGCACAAAGCGCAGACCATCCGTATAGGCAAGCCCTGGCGCAGAAATAAAGGTAATCGCACTGGCCTGAGTCGCCATCACAGAGAGACCGATGTGATACCAGGGCAATTGCTTGTCTGCCAAAAAAAATCCTTCTATGTCTTTGGAGCCCCTGCTCTTCCATATTCCATAAAAGATTATTGGCTATAAATGTCACCAGGCTCAGGACCTGAAAGAATAGTGAAGCTGGTATCCTTTTTAGGACAGTTAATAAAATGCGTACATTCAATACCTTGAAAAATATGCAGAAGCTCCGATATTTTCAGGTCAGGAACGGTTACATTCGCATTTCCGTTACCGCGCAAGTCACAATAATAGCTGGATTTATTGGTGACAATGCTTATTCCTTCTTCAGAAGGATCACTGTTAACAGGATTGCCGCGGGGCTTTGCATATTCAGGTAATTCATAATCTGAAACACAAATCAGTAAATTTTCCCAGTCAGATTCACTTATTTTATATTTTTTCTTCTTTACGTTTGTTCCGCCTGGTCCATTTTTTTTTAGAAAAACA
>JABDEY010000114.1 GCA_013286805.1 Bacteroidota bacterium
ATTTAACAGGAATAATTTTCAGTCAAAACCCAACACGGTTGGTGTGTACACAAAATAACATAAAATAATGGAATAGTTAACGCTTCTATTTAAAATGCAACATAACTCTAAAATTTTGTAAGTTTATAACGATTTATAGTACCTGCGTTGTTTTAAGAAACTCTAAAAAATAAGAATCCATGAAAAAGGTATTATTAATGAAAAAATCACTCTTTGTTATCGCAGTGATTGCAGGGGTGTTTTTCAATTCATGTATAATTGAAGATGGGCATCGTCATTGGGGATGGCACCATCACCATGAGCATCGTTATTAGAAGGGTATTCCATTTAAACGATCCGATATCGTATGAACAAAAACCGTCTTGTTTGTTTATTTCTGCTGGTTGTTGTGTGTACAAGGGGCAAAGCCCAATATACGGACTTGCTTGACTTTAATGGAACCAATGGCTCCGGCCCGCAAGGCTCATTAATATTTTATGTTATTTTGTGTACACACCAACCGTGTTGGGTTTTGACTGAAAATGGCGGTGCTGATACACTTGGAAATGTCTTCTCTATTCACACAGATGGTTCGTCTTATGTTGACCTGCTTGATTTCAATGTTGGGAATGGCCTAAACCCTTATGGGGATTTAAGCATTGCGGGAAATGCACTGTACGGGATGACCTATGGTGGAGGCTCCGGAGGTGAAGGGCGGTACTTTTCCATCAATAGCAATGGCCTGGGGTATGCTAAACTTTTTGATTTTAACAGCAGTACCGGAGTGAACCCTACCGGTTCCTTAGCTCTTTCAGGAAATAAATTTTATGGGATGACAAGTGGTGGTGGTGTGTTTAGCTATGGTTCTATTTTCTCAGTTCATTTGGATAGTACAGGATATACTCAACTGTACGATTTCAATGGAACAACAGGAGCGTGGCCCTATGGTACATTAACGATTTCAGGAAATGTCCTGTATGGAATGACTCAATTTGGAGGAGCGTATAATGAGGGCTGCATTTTTTCTTTCAATACTGCTGATAGCGTTTATGCCGACCTGTTTAATTTTAACGGACTCAACGGGAAATATCCGGCTGGTGCCTTAACACTTTACGGCAATTTGCTGTATGGGATGACGGAATCAGGAGGAGTGAATGGAGCCGGAAATATTTTCTCTTTCAATACTGCGGACAGTGCAATTACTTACCATTTCCAGCAAAAGTTATATAAAGATAAACGGGCTGGAGTTTTACAATTGCATTGGTAACAATAACAGTATTGGAATATTTATTGACGGCGTTTCTGACCACATAGACATAACCAATAATTCAATACATCATATTTATTGGAACACTTCTTTTTCAGCAGTCCCCACTACCAACGACAATGTCAATCCCCTGATTGTATACGGTGATTCAGTTGGCTCCCTGAAAAATTTAACAATCGAGGGCAATCGTTTTTATGACAATGCCCCCGGCTTTAGTGAGGTTTGCTCAGTGAATGGCAATGTAGACACCTTCAACATTATAAATAACCTAGTATATAACAACCAGAATATAGGAATTGATATGGAAGGTAATGAAGGAGTTAGCCCCAATCCTGCTACTGATCATGCGAGAAACGGACTCGTTAAAGGAAATACGGTATGGAAGTGTCATTCGGTTTATGATAGTTCAGCCGGAGGTATCTACGTGGATGGAGGTTCAAGTATTGTCATTGAACAAAATGAGTGCTACAATAATGACTGGGGCATTGAAATTGGCTGCGAAACTCCTGGCGATACCACATTGAATATAAAAGTCAGGAATAATATAGTCTTCAGAAACGGCGGCGGAATGCAGATTGGCGGTTATGATGGTCCGGTAAATACCGGCAGGGTTATCAATTCGGAAATATCCAACAACACCTTTTTTGCAAATGATACACTTGAACAGGGGAATGGAGAGTTGTCCCTCAGTTACAGTGAACACTGTTCGTTTTATAACAATATTTTCTATAGCAAAGCCAGTTCCATACTTTCTTCCGGCTGGAATTCAGGAAATTCAATTGGATTTCAGTTTGACTACAACAGGTATTTTACAATCCATGGCGATTCGCTTAACAGCGCTTTCTCCTATGGCACCTTCTCGTATACGGGTTTTTCAAATTATAAAACCGGAAGCGGCTTTGATTCACATTCAGTCTTTGCAAACCCTTCTTTAACTGATACACTAACCTCAGCCTTGAATTTTCACATCCTGCCTTCATCAACCTGCATTAATAGTGGTATGCCGGGCTGGCCTGCCGACACAAGCGAACACGATTTTTATGGAGAACCCAGGATAGTTGGATCCCATATTGATATTGGGGCTGACGAGTATCAGAACCCAACAGGGTTACAGGTAATAAACGAGCTACAATTGGTAAAAATATATCCCAATCCCAGCAACGGGGCGTTTGTGGTTGTATCATCCTTTGCAACTTACACCGCAATGATTGAGGTTAGTAATATAGTGGGAGAAAAAATTTATTCCGGCAGGTTAAACCCTCCATCGGTTGCGTCGTTGTCTCAGGCTGCTGTCAGGGCTCCGGCAACGACGACTTTAGACCTTAGGAATAATGCTTCCGGATTATATCTGTACAAGGCATTTACGGAAACCGGTGAGCCAATCTGTAATGGGAGGCTGCTGATTCAAAAATAATTTCGCTGATTTTACGGCAACCCCTTTTTCCTTCGCCCATTTTATTACCTTGCAGCCCTAAAACAGCTCAAATTTCAATTCAGCTCTTATGAAAATAGCCCTGAAAACACCTTCAATGGTAACAGCAGCAGTACTTCTAACCTTATTCTCCTGTACCAACAAGGGGAAACAAACCTCTGAAAATAACGATACGATGTCTCCGGATAACCCATTTCTCCATGAAAGCACACTCCCATTTCAGACCTATGATTTTTCCAAAATAAAGGATAGCGACTTCAAGCCGGCTATTGAAGAAGGCATCAAACAACAGTTGGTTGAAATAGAAAAGATAGCGGAAAACGGTGATGCTCCGACTTTTGAAAATACACTTGTCGCTTTGGAAAAAAGCGGGCAAATGCTCCGCAGGGTAGGTGGCGTATTCGGACTATTGACCGGAGCTAATACAGATCCTGAGTTGCAAAAAATATCGGAAGACGTTGCACCAAAACTTGCTGCCAGTAATGACGCACTTTACCTGAATGCTAAATTGTTTAAGCGGGTTGAAACAATTAATAAAATGAGGGAAAAGCTAAACCTCGATCCCGAGTCTAAACGCCTGGTGGAATATTATTTCGAGAAGTTTGTATTGTCAGGAGCCAACCTTTCTGACGCAGCAAAAGATAGTCTGAAAAAGCTGAACAAGGAAGAAGCTGCACTAAGTGCAAAATACACCAATCAATTACTTGCTGCAGCCAAAGCCGGTGCATTGGTAGTAAGTGACAAAGCAGAATTAGCAGGTCTTTCGGATGGGGAACTGGATGCTGCCACACAAGCCGCCAAAACCAATAATCAACCCGGTAAATGGATGCTGGCATTGCAAAATACCACACATCAGCCTGCATTGCAATCGCTTACTGTAAGGGCCACACGCCGGAAGCTTTTTGAAGCCTCCTGGAACCGCACCGAGAAAAATGATTCCAACGATACCCGGGCAACAATATTGCAAATTGCCCTTATACGGGCACAAAAGGCTAAACTCCTGAATTTCCCAAATTTTGCATCCTGGGCACTCATGAACCAAATGGCAAAAAAACAGGAAGCTGTAGAACAATTCCTTACCCGTCTGGTACCTGCCGCCACGGCAAAAGCAGAGCGGGAAGCTGCTGATATCCAAAAGGTCATTGATCAGCAAAATGGCGGCTTTACTTTACAACCCTGGGATTGGGATTTTTATGCAGAACAGGTACGCAAAGCTAAGTACGACCTGGATGAAAGTCAGGTTAAACCTTATTTTGAATTAAATAACGTACTTCAAAATGGGGTATTTTATGCAGCCACTCAGCTTTATGGAATCACGTTCAAGGAACGAACAGACATCTCTGTTTACAATAAAGATGTTCGCGTATTTGAAGTGATTGATAAAGACAGCAATTCAATGGCCTTGATTTATATTGACTATTATAAACGGGACAATAAAAACGGGGGTGCCTGGATGGATAACATGGTAGGCCAGTCTAAATTACTTGGTACCAAACCAGTTATATTTAATGTGTGTAATTTCACCAAACCCGCAGAGGGCCAGCCTGCTTTAATCAGTTATGGAGATGTAACAACCATGTTCCATGAATTTGGGCATGGGTTGCATGG
>JABDEY010000115.1 GCA_013286805.1 Bacteroidota bacterium
TCCGGAAAGAAGAGGTGTAATGTATCTGCTTACAGGAAGATCCAGGCCTTTTTCACAGGCGTTCATCAGGAATAAGGCGCTCATCAGCAGTATTTCACTGATTAAAATAATATTAGCATCTGACCTGGGCCATCCGTCCAGTTCCTTATTCATAAACCGCTTCACGTGAACCACATTCCTGCGTATAAGAAAAACGGCACATCCAAAAGTCACCAGAAATGCAAGCACCTCAAAAAAGCTAAGCAGAAATATATAAAAACCTCCAAGAAATGAGAACGCCCTGTGTGTACCGATTGCACCATCTACAAGCATCTCAAGTACCTCTATATTAATCAGTACGAAACCAACATATACAAAAATGTGTAACAGGGCAGGTATTGGCCTGGACAGCATTTTGCGCTGACCAAGCGCTACGAGGATCATTGTTCGCCAACGCGCAGCAGGTTTATCAGACCTGTTTTCCTCTTTTCCAAGCCGGATATTTCGTAAAACCTTTTTTGAATTTCGTATGAACCAATAGGTGGCTCCGGCCAGCAGTAAAATGAAAATGACATTTGATAAACCCATCATGCTAAACCAAACCAATTTGAATTATTACTTGTGTTTCTTCTCTTTTTTGCCAAAAACGGAAAAGTGAACATACCTCTTTGGATTCTCCTTAAAATCTTTCAGCAACTCATCCAGATCCTTTGCAGAGGCATCCAGTTTTCTATACAAGGAATCGTTATTTAGCAGCATGCCCATGGTTCCCTGACCTTTGTTAATTTTATCAAGGATGATGGAAGCATCCCGTAAAGCGACATTGGCATTATAAATCGTAGTCTTAATATTTGATTTGGCCAGAGAATCGCTGATGCTTTCAAAATTGTTCAGCACTTTCGTTATCTTCTCATTATTATTAGCCAGATTGGAAGTGATCGACTCCATTTTTGAAAAAATGGAAGAAAGTTTATATTGCTGAGTAACGACAATCGTATCCAGACGAAATGAGGTCTTTTCAAAGGTTTCGATGGCTCTTTTAATACTCTCAAAACTCTTGGTCAGGTTATGACGCGCATCCTTGTTGAGTACCTCCTGCACAACAACCATCACTGAATCAATGGAGGAGATAAGCCCTTCCGCCTTTTTCTGAAGGGGCGCAATGCGTTTGTCTACGGTCGTTTTCAGATCATCTTCTATTTCGGACCTGAGTGTATCTCCTGACTTTATATAGGTAGAAGCAGTTCCAAACTCTACACCTATTGCTTTGGAACCCAGCAAATCAAAACTAAAAATCTTTGCCTTGCTGTCTGTTGGAATATTTACCGCGTTGTCAATTTTCATCGTTACTAAAATACGACCGGTTTTATCATCCGGAAGCAAAGCGATTTTCTGAATAATACCAATCTTAAGTCCTCTCAGCTGAACATTATTTGATTCCAGCAAACCTTCTACGTTGGTGTAAACGGCATAAACCGTTTTCTGATGCGTAAAAATATTGGAGCCTTTCAGGTAATTGAACCCAAAAATAAACAGGGCAATCCCAACCAGCATGACCAGACTAATCTTTATTTCTTTACTTAGCTTCATAAAATCAAGTCGTGAAATTAATCATTTTTCGCAGCATTCGCCTATTTGCCACCCTTCAGGCATAATTTCTTCGCCTCGTCCATACTGATGCGCTTCCCCTCCTTAAAAGCTACTACGAAGGCATCCGGGAAGCCCTGTTTCCGCATTTCTGTCTGGCGCCTGTAGGATTCTTCCGGCCGGGCAAAATTTCCGCACAGGTATTTATACATTCCCCTGTCTGCCAGCTCTGAAATATTTTCTATGCCTTTGAATTTATCTGAATTAATGGGGATTTTTTTTTCAGATGAAATAAGCTGAACTCTGAAAATAACTGTTGCTGTATCATTTGAACCAGTTGAATTGTCTTTTGAACCGGCTGAAAGCTGAGAACCGGTTGAAACCGAACTATCTTTTGCCAGCTCATGAGGCTTAATCTGATCCGAATCATCCGTATACTTTATTTTATGCCCTTCCATCCCATCCTTGTATTCCCGGAATGCCCTGAATATGGAAACGGCAAGTTCATCCTGCCCTGAATCGGAACCTAAAAATTTTTCCTCTTCCGGGTTCGTTAGAAAACCGGTTTCTGTCAGCAGGCTGGCCATGGTTGTTCTCCATAAAACAAGAAATCCGGCTTGTTTAACACCTTTATCCACACGACTGGCTTTGTCTTTGTACTGGCTTTGTATTTTCGCTGACAAATTTAAGGCCTGTTCGAGATGCTTATTCTGAAGAGTACTCCAGATGATATTTCCTTCATCCGAATTAGGGTCAAAGCCCTCATAATTTTTCTTGTAATTATCCTCCAGAAGGACAGATGCATTCTCCCTTTTGGCAACGTCGAGGTTACCGCGTGTTTTGTTAATTCCCATCACATAGGTTTCTGAACCATGGGCCTCTTTCTTTGGATTCGCATTGCAGTGAATGCAGATAAACAGGTCGGCCTTGTTACGGTTGGCAATGGCAGCCCGCTCCTGAAGTTCCACAAATACATCACTTTGCCTGGTATAAATAACTTTTACGTCCTTGCAATTTTGTTCTATGTATTTTCCCAGTTTTAAAGAAACGGCTAAAGCAATGTCTTTCTCTTTAAACGTAATTCCGGAACACCCCGGATCCTTTCCTCCATGTCCTGCATCAATCACAACAATTTTAACTCCATACGGCTGGACGCATACTTTGAAAGATCCGCATAAGAAAGCGCAAACCATTAAGAAAACTATGGTACAATGTTTGTTATTGTGCAAAGTAATCGGCTATTTTACACAAATTTAAGCGCACAATTTGTCTTCAGGCCCACTAAACAAAGTAGTTATCCGCAGCTTTCTGTTCATAATTCTGACAGTTGGAGGGCATTTTGCCTGCTTTAGTCAATCGGACTCTGCCAGGCAGCTCTCTCAGGTAAAAGATTCGATTCCCAGGCATGAAAAGGAAGAAGAACCGCTTAAATCCAAGGTTAATTATAAAGCCAGAGATTCCACCCATTTCGATGTAGCGAATCAGAAAGTTTATTTATATGGAGATGCGGAGGTCATCTATGAGGATCTGAACCTGAAAGCCGGATACATTGAGCTGGACATGAAAAATAACATTGTATTTGCAACAGGCCGGAAAGACAGTGCCGGAAAGGAAGTGGAATTGCCTGTTTTTACGCAAAGCAAACAGGTATTCAATTCCCATAAAATGGCTTATAATTTTAAAACAAAGAAAGGCAAGATAAATGAAGTAATTACCAAGGAGGCGGATGGTTATATACACGGTGAAACAGTTAAAAAGGATTCTACCAGCATTGTTTATGTCTCGGAAGGACAATACACTACCTGCGACATGGAACATCCTCATTTTTATATAAGGGCAAAAAAATTAAAAGTAATTCAAAATGACAAAATTGTTACCGGTCCGGCTTACCTTGTCATTATGGATATACCTACCGTTCTGGCTTTGCCATTCGGTTTCTTCCCTAACAAAAAGGGAAGAAAGTCGGGCATACTGATTCCTACCTATGGGGAATCACCAACTCAGGGGTTTTTCTTATCAAATGGAGGATTTTACTGGGGAATCAGCGATTACCTCGATGCGTCATTTATGGGAGATTACTATACCGTTGGAAGCTGGGCTGCCAGAACGCATGTGAATTATGCAAAGAAATATAAATATACCGGGTTCTTCGATATTAAATATTCGAGCTTCATCAGTGGGGATCCCATTGTACCCGGTACCACCAAGGCATACAACTATTTAGTTGACTGGACCCATCGGGAAGACAGCAAGGCGGATCCAGGCACCTCCTTTTCTGCAAGTGTA
>JABDEY010000116.1 GCA_013286805.1 Bacteroidota bacterium
GTTCCATCAGGATTTTCGGAGGAACAATGCCTTGTTGCATACCTCGCCTCATATTTGCTATCGCAGTGTCTGTCCAGATGACATACCCTTTTATTCTTCCAAGAAAATCATCGTAATCCTTTACGGTTTTGAAAGGCTGGTTATTTCCACCGGCACCCAACTGCCCCATTGTAAGAGGTAATCCCCAGAATTGGTTAATGGGCATAAGATTATCAGGGAAGCTCAGCCCCTCCAGCTGAATCTGCATTTCACGCTTGAAAACATCATAACTCAGTACGTCCTCTCCTGTTAATTTGCTGCGGTCAATTTTTGAAATTTCATCCAGGTATTTTTTATAAAATGCTTTTATTTTTTCCCTGTAAGAATCCGATATATCGCAGGGTAGTTGGTCATTGAATCTGTTATCCGCAATAGCGGTTGCCTCAAGAGGAAACAGTGGCAACCGTTCCTCATAATAGGTATCAAACAACTTTTTGATGCCAGCAGAGCTGTCAGCATGGGTTTCTTTTCCCGGATCAGAACAGGAGAACAAAGTCGTCATAACGAAAAGAATTGGCAGATATTTATTTTTCATTTGCATACAAAGTATATAAAGGTTTCAAGCCTGCAAATGTAGAAAAATAAGCATAAACCTATTCTGGTTGGATAGAAAGTGGCTATTATATCCTGCTTCGTCTCTAAATCTGTGCGGGTGGTATATTTCAGTTGCAAAAAGCCTGTGGAGCATATACATTTGAAATAAGTTTTTGTTTGGTTTACGTTCTTTATTTCTTCATTTTAAATTGTGGGTGGGCAGACTGCAAACTTGTTTTTTTGTATTAGTTCTGTGTGTGTTTGCAGGATGATCTACCCACAATTTCTATCAGATTGCCCCTGTTCATGCATTTTATTTCCCGTCAAATGTTTTAAAATATCCGCATTCGTTGATAATTTCAGAATAATATTTTGTTTCCTTATAGGAATTTTTTAGATTATTAAAATAGATTCCTGCCTTAAAATCTCCTTTAAATTCTTTGGGCTTAGCTATGATAAAGCTGTTCTGCTCAGCTTTGGCTGCCATAAAATTACATTTAGCCTGAAATTCCACGTCATCGTATGATTCCATTGCTTTCATGTAATATTCCTCTGCCTTTTTGCAATTTACAATAGCAGAGGATTTAGGAATGTCAGAAACCTGATCCCAGAGGGCCGGAAAGGTATTCCAATATTCCCAGTAAATACCAGAGTAGGATTTTATTTTTGTCTGATAAAGCAGCCTGGCATTTCCAAAATAGGTCATATTGTAATACCCGTTTGCCATTTCATAATAATCATCCGCTGCATTAATTGGATAAGACTTTAGATCATTTTCCAGATCCAGCATTTTCTTTACAAAACGGCGTTTGGTGTATGCTACAGGTTGTACCATTGCATGATCGCAGTCATGGCAGTCTTTTATATGAATAACAAAGGGATCACCTGACAAGGGAGCATCACCCGAACCAGGGCATTCGTCAAATTTCATTGCAGCCTCTTTCAATTTATATTGATACAATAGATTCACTGCCTGAAATTCATAGATATCTGTTTTCTTATACGGGTAGATGCCCAGAATGTATTGGTCAAAAGGGGTTTTAACAGACTTATCCATATATTCAAGCATCCTTTTCATTTTCTCACTGCTTGCATAAAATGAATGATCCGATTCAGGATTCAGGCAATGTGCTTTTACTATGTCTCCCCTCGCCTTATATTTTTCTCCCAGCCTTTTTAATGCCCATTGATACACATTTGTATTTCTTAAACCATGCCCGGAAGGTGTATGCGACATCCACACTAAATCTTTTACTATATCGCCTTCAAATGACCCTTTAAATGCCTGTTCCTGCTCAATTTTACTAACAATTTCAAGCAGCCTGATCTGCTGCTGAACAAGGGTGTCTCCTGAAACAAAATGCGATGCTTTTCCAAGCCATGTATCACCGGACTTAAAATCCCCTTGCACAATGGCCAGATAACCTGCTGAGAGATCCCATAGATAAGGCTTGCTGGTTTTCATCTCATTCGCAGTAGTCGTTACAAACTCAGCAAATTCTTTATTCAACGCTGAACTCTTAATATGATATGTGGAATCCACTGGTTTTTCATAGGAGTTTTTTAGCGGCAAAAACTTTTCCTCCTCCATATTCATACCTCTGACTAAGAGTAAATCCAGTAAATCAGAAGAAGGCTCCAAAGCATATATTTCCTTCATAGCCCTGAGCGGATCTGCTGAAAACCCTAATAGCTGCCACAATACTTCCTTTTCACGCCTATTTTTGGCTCTACCGAGGCACTCCTGCCAATCCCTTTCCTCCTGCGGGTGAAAACCTGAGCATGCGGATACTTTCATAAGATCACAGTTATCATAAATCAAGGCATATAAATAATTAGCCTCTCCGAACCTTTTCAGCTGATATAAGGCACCTGCAGCATATCCCATCGTTCGGTAGGAACAGCTATTATTTTCGTTCATGCCAACAGTATGCGCTGCCAGATGCGATTGATAAAACGAAATGCAGGCTTCCGGATTACCTGAAAGAAAATACAGACGTATGATCTGGAAGAGATAGCGTTGTTGAATAAAGTTCACCTTACTGATCAGAAGTTCATTATTCCCTTCCTCAATCAGCCGCATGGCAATTTTCGGATGCAACTTCAGGTCATTTGCTGTATCCTTTGGTTCCCAACTTCCGCCTGCTTTGTAAGTTGCATAATGTTCACAGCTTTTTGCATATTTCAGATAGCGAAGGAATTCCCTGACAGAACTTTTATCTTCTATTTTTAATATGGTATTGCGCTCTAAATTGGGACTGAGGATTGAGAAACTACTTAAATTCGGCAAATTATTTTGGGTTGGTGTAAAATAATTCAGAAGTGCGTCAAGATCTCCTGCCTTACAACGATATAGCAAATAATCCACGTCCTCCGTTTTAACTTCCCTTCCGAGCCAGGCTGTCCATTCCTCGGTGTTTTTCGAATTAAAATCACTGATATTGTCATTTTTATCCAGGTTATAAAAGAAGTGAAGGCTCCTGTAAAACGGACTATAGGCAGGCGTATGACTTGTTTCAGGAGCAAAAAATGAGTAGAATGCATCATCCAGATCAAATCCTTCAGCACAGGCAAGTATCAGCACTGTGACGCAGAGTGTGCCTATGCTAATGAGCACACTTCGGGTGTTAGTTAGCACCCTCCGGGTATAAATTAGACTACTGCTTTGCATTATTCGCTCTTCTCTTTCTCTGGTGCTCATGAATGCTGCGATTCCCTTCGCAATTCGCAAATCAAGTCTAATTAAAAAGATCGAAGGTTTCCTCAACAATTGATTTTTCATATCTTGAAATGGTTACAGAATCCAGGTCAAACAGGGCGACGGTCCTTTTCTCTGCCTTCAGGCTGCATGCAGCTTTTTTTGCTGCACTTACCAGGGTATTGGCTGAGACCTCTTCCAGTTTAAGCAGGTCGCCCTTCATCAGGTATTCACCCCGAAAATAAAACGAAGTTTCTAACCTAAATCTGTCATCACCCAGGGAAGTAAAATTAGGTAAATTCAACTCACTTTTAGCTATCTTGTTCATCAACCCAATCACTTGTTCTCCTCTGATATGCACCGCCCAGTAAAAAACAGGTAAGGCCATATCGAGTGGAAGGGAATACTGACCGGTGTATTCAACGTACCTATTTGCATCTGTTTCATTGTAAATTGAATTTATATCAGATTTGTTTTTAACA
>JABDEY010000117.1 GCA_013286805.1 Bacteroidota bacterium
CAAGGATTCAGCGCCATAGGATGGACGAGTGCTGCAAATTTCTGTTTGCAAAACAATTTTAATTACGAGGAAGCATTAAAATGGATTGATATAGGAATTGGTATGCGGGAGACTCTCCGACACTATCATATACATTCCAACTTGCGGGAGACTTTCACTAACCTGCATGTAAAGGCACAATTGCTTGAGAAAAAAGGACAAACCAAAGAATCC
Source organism: Bacteroidota bacterium (assembly GCA_013286805.1). Lineage (GTDB taxonomy): Bacteria > Bacteroidota > Bacteroidia > JABDFU01 > JABDFU01 > JABDFU01. The sequence goes on from JABDEY010000117.1 coordinate 214, forward strand.
GAAGAAGTTATGAAGAGAGCTTTTACTGTAGCGGATGAAATCCAATTAAACGCCTATGGATATGAGTTAATGGGAACAAAGCAACTAAAGGAAGCTCTGGAAATTTTTAAAATGAACGTCAAGAAGTATCCCGCAAGTTGGAATGTATATGATAGTGTCGGAGAGGCTTATGCCAATAACGGAGATAAAAAACAGGCCGTAGAAAATTACAAAACTGCATTGGCTAAATCCCCGGCAGATCAGAAAACAAGAATTAGTGATATATTAAAAAACCTGGAGGGCAAATAGTTGACCTTCCTTGCCTAAAATTAAAATCAACGAATATGCGATCATTGATATCAAAGCATCTCAAATCATCGAAATCAACAAATATGCCATCAAGGCTATTGATTGCCTTACTCCTGACAGGAATTACAATTAAGTCTCAGGAACTTGCCCGTAGGCCTCTTCTGGGCATACAGATGGAACAAATAACAGATGATGTCAAGCGTGTTATGGAGCTTTCTTCCCTAAATGGAGTCCTTATTAAAGGAATTATTCCAAACTCAACTGCTGTGACTGCAGGTCTAAAGGTGGGGGATATAATTCTAAAAATAAATGAAAAGGAAGTAAACACACCGGCAGAGGCCATCAATGAAGTTTCGAGGCATAAAGGAGGGGATGGATTTAATTACGAGATTCTCCGGGATAAGAAGGTATTTAAAAATAAATCTGTTTTTAAGGCAATGCCTGTTGAACAATATAGCGATATAGACATGTATTACACGGCAACAAAGACGGTTAACGGCCTCCAACGTATTGTAGTCAGCAAACCTAAAACCAAAGCGAAAGCACCTGCCATTGTATTTATCGGGGGGATCGGTTGCTACAGCTTAGATTCCCCTATGGATACAACAAAGAGTGAAACCCAATTACTTAATTCGCTTACCCGTGCGGGTTATATTTGCATTCGCGCTGAAAAACCTGGAGTTGGGGATAACATGAATTGCAAACCCTGTAATGAAGTTAGTTTTAAAGAGGAGCTGGATGGTTATATTCAAACTGTAAAATCCATTAAAAGATATGAATATGTGGATTCAAACCAGATTTATATAATTGGACACAGTATGGGTGGAGTAATGGCACCTTTAGTAGCAGAACAGTGCAAAATTAAAGGCATTATAGCCTATGGCACGATTGGTTCAAATTTCATGGAATATCTTGCAAAGACCCGACGCTCAATCGGAATAGCGTATAACTGGAATCCGGAAGAGACGGATGATTACATTAAAGATTACTGTGAATGCGCTTCCTATTATTTTGTCGAGAAAATGACTACAGCAGAAGCAGCCAGGAAAAAGGAAGTATGCAAAGATTACCTATCTGTATTTGATTATCGCTCCCGCCCCTATAATAATGAACTATATGAGTTGAATATTCCTGGCGCATGGAAATCGTTCGCTGGGAAAGCCTTGTTGATGTGGGGTGAGAGTGATTATATCTCGTCAAAAGAAGATCATGAAATAATAACAAAAACTGTCAATTTTTACCATCCTGGAAATGCCGAATTCATACCTTTAAAGGCAACTGATCATGGAATGAAAAGCGCAGCCACATTTCAGCAGGCGCAAAGTGCACCTGGAATTTACAATCCTGAAATTGCCAGTCAAATAATAAAATGGTTAAAAAGATCATAAAAAATAGCAACATAAGAAAAGCAGTACAGCTTCTTTCCTTACTCCTTTGTTTTTTTGTTTTCATTTTACAAACTAAGGGACAAACGAAAGAGTTCAATGCAATCTGCGCCGCATATATAAAAGGCTATAATTCGCTTGAAATTCCGGAAACAGAATTGGATTACAAGACCAATTTTTCAAAAATTAAAGGCACCAGCGCGTTACAAAAGCAGGATACATTTTTCCTGCATTATTCAAAAAGGTTGAAAACGCTTGATATTAAGGGTTTTGGCAAGGAGGAGAAGCTTCGCTACTACCAGCTTAATTATGAAATAAATATGAATCTGGAGCGTAACGCCTTAGAAATGAAATGGGATCATGATGGAAGAAAAATGCCTGAAAATGGATTACACCAATTAGATAATTATAAAGCATGGTACTCCTATTATGTTAAACACTTTACCAGTGTAGATCTGACACCGGAACAGGTATTCGCTGTGGGTAAAAGTGAAGTAAAAAGGGTGCAGGGTGAAATAAAAGCAATTGAAATGAAATTAGGCTTTAGTAATGATGCATCATTTTATAAATTTCTGCACAGCGATACTTTCTATTTAAAGGATAAAGGACAAATTTTAACCGCATATGCTGAAATTGATAAAACGGTCAGAAAAAATCTTGACAAACTATTCCCTAAATACGATATACCTGAAATAGGTGTAATGGAATGGCCTAATGCTACAGCAACCACACCACCAGGAATGTATCTGGACAAAGAAAGCAATGCCTATGGAAAAGACATCTTTCAATTTAATTTTTACGGCAAAAAACATAACAAGCGTTCCATGGAATGGTTATATATGCACGAAGCTATTCCGGGCCATCATTTGCAATTTATAGTAAGGAAAAATAATAAGGATAGCTCCTCCCTAAAAAACACAGTTTTTTATTTTGGTAATGCCGAAGGCTGGGCATGTTATGTAGAAAACTTTGGAAAAGAAACGGGGCTATACCAAAATGACTACACTTATCTTGGTAAATGGGAATGGGATTTAGTCCGGTCAGCACGCCTGGTAATGGAAGTAGGCATTCATTATTATGGATGGAGCAAAGAAAAGGCCTTACAATACTGGAAAGAAAATATTGCCGGACAGGATGAAATCGCTGACCGTGAAATAACCCGGATAACTAACTGGGCGGGGCAGGCATTGTGTTATAAAATTGGAGCACTCACAATAAAAAAGATCGTTAATCAAAGAATAAAACATGGAGATTCTATAATAGCAGCTCACCGCTATCTTTTAACTCACAGTGATTTTCCTTTACAGGTATTATTGAATAAGACGTAAAATTTTTAAAAGCGTATAAGTAAACTTTTCAAATTCTATAAAATGGTCTTCGATATAACAAAATCAATAGAAATACTAAAGAGAACTCCTTTTGTAATTGAAACGCAGTTAAAAGGGCTTTCGCCAGATTGGATAACAAGTAATGAAGGTGATAATACATGGTCGCCTTTTGATATCGTAGGACATCTTATACATGGAGAAAAAACAGATTGGATACCAAGGATGCAAATTATTCTTGGCAATAACCCCGATAAAAAATTCGAGCCTTTTGACCGGTTAGCACAATTTTCAGATAGTAAAGGGAAAAACCTGATTGATTTGCTCCATGAATTTAAAAAATTACGAACAGAAAATATAACATTGTTGGAATCAATACGATTTAATGAAACAATTTTCAGCATGGAAGGCATTCATCCTGCATTTGGCAAAGTAACATTAAAACAATTGTTGGC
>JABDEY010000118.1 GCA_013286805.1 Bacteroidota bacterium
GACAAAATGAAGCAGGATTCAATTGCTGCTGCTGCTGATGCAGGCAAAAAAGGCGGAAAGAAAAAGTAATTTTTCCTACCGGAACTGAAAAATCCTGGCCATGCGGCCGGGATTTTTTTTTTGACAATCCAGTACTTTATGAACAATGCAGTATTGAAAATTATGTTGAAAAGAAGTATTGCAATTAGAAGATATCAATAACTTTACCCTCGATTTAACCAAAAACACAAACAAGAAAATGAAAAAATCCCTCACTATTTTAGCTTTTGCAAGTGCACTTGCAATTGCAGCCTGTGGTCCAAGTGCTGAAGAAAAGGCAGCTATGGAAAAGAAAAAACAGGACTCCATTGCAACAGTAGAAAAAGCTAAAGCAGACGAAATTGCTGCTGCTCAGATGAAAGCGGATCAGATGAAGAAAGACTCTATTGCCAATGTAGAAAAAATGAAGCAGGATTCAATTGCTGCTGCCGCGCCTGTTAAAAAAGGTGGAAAGAAAAAGTAATTTTTCCGGTTGGATTAAAGGAAAGGTCTTGTTTTTCAAGACCTTTTTTTATTTATAGAAAAAATTTAAGCATTTGGTTCTTTGGTGCAGGCTCCGGCACAACCCTTAGAACATTGCTTTTTCCGGATTGCAGAAAACGTCCGGAAGCCTATGTAGACAAGGGCGACTCCAAAAAGAAGAAACACGGTTATTTCCTGTACATTCATATACGCTGCAATTTAGTATTTTTACACCTCATATCCAATGATTACTGCTACAGACCCAATCGTTTTTGACCGTAAAGGACATTCTGATGAAGTGCTTTTATCCCTGTATAAAGGAATACTAAAGCCAAGGATGATTGAGGAAAAAATGTTGCTGTTGCTCCGGCAGGGAAAAATATCCAAGTGGTTTTCAGGAATAGGACAGGAAGCAGGTTCCGTTGGAATCGCAATGGCTTTAAATCGGGACGAATATATCTTGCCCATGCACCGTAACCTCGGTGTATTTACCTGCAGAGGAATTCCGTTGAACAGGCTGTTCTCTCAGTTTCAGGGAAAACCGGGTGGGTTTACAAAAGGAAGAGATCGTTCCTTTCATTTTGGCACACAGGAATATAAAATTTTGGGTATGATTTCCCATCTCGGACCTCAGATGGGAATAGCCGATGGCATCGCACTGGCCGGAAAACTGAAACTGGAAAACAAGGCAACAGTTGTATTTACAGGGGACGGAGGAGCAAGTGAAGGCGATTTTCATGAAAGCGTTAATGTAGCTGCAGTCTGGGATCTTCCTGTCATTTTTGCCATTGAGAATAATGGATATGGGCTATCCACCCCTTCCAACGAACAGTTTCGTTGTAAGCAATTTATTGACAAGGCCATAGGTTATGGAATAGAAGGAATACAGGTGGACGGCAACAACGTTTTGGAAGTTTATGATCGCGTAAAAGAAATCGTAGCAGGAGTCCGGAAAAGCCAGCATCCGGTTTTATTGGAATTGGTTACTTTCAGAATGCGCGGGCATGAGGAAGCATCCGGAACCAAATATGTACCTAAAGAATTGCTGGAGGAATGGGGTCGGAAAGATCCCCTTGAAAACTATGAAAGATACCTGCTGGAACAAAAGGTTTTAACAAAAGAACTGATTGCATCCTGCCGGGAAACGATAAAGCATGAAATTGAAGCCGGTTTGGAAATTGCCTATGCAGAGCAGAGTCCAAAACCGGATACGCAGGCGGAGTTAACGGACATGTATGCTCCTTTCAGCAATGTGACGATAGTACCAGAAAGTACTAAAACAAGCAGCAGGCGTTTGATAGATGCCATTTCAGATGGCTTAAGGATGGCTATGGAAAAGCATAAAAATCTGGTGCTTATGGGTCAGGACATTGCCGGATATGGAGGTGTTTTCAAAATCACCGAAGGGTTGGCTGAAAAATTCGGGACCCAAAGAGTGCGAAATACTCCTTTATGTGAGTCAGCGATCATTGGGGCAGGTTTTGGCCTGGCCATAGGTGGTTTTAAGGCCATGGTAGAAATGCAGTTTGCGGATTTCGTTTCAGAAGGAATGACGCAGATAATAAATAACCTCGCCAAATCCCATTATCGCTGGGGGCAACATGCAGATGTGGTTATACGGATGCCCACCGGAGCTGGAGTCAATGCCGGCCCCTTCCATTCCCAAAGCAACGAAGCCTGGTTTTTTCATACTCCAGGATTGAAGGTTATTTATCCCGCCTTTCCGGCGGATGCCAAAGGATTACTGCTGGCTGCTTTTGAAGACAGCAACCCTGTGCTCTTTTTTGAGCACAAAGCGCTATACCGAAGTATAGTACAGGAAGTTCCGGATGATTACTATACCATTGAACTGGGCAAAGCAAACCTAATCCGGGAAGGACAAAAAATTTCTGTCATTACTTATGGCTTAGGCGTACACTGGGCCATGGAAATTTTAGATAAACACCCGGAAATTTCAGCCGACCTGATTGATCTAAGGTGCCTTGTCCCACTTGATAAAGAAGCAATCCTGCAATCGGTCAGGAAAACCAACCGGGTAATTATTCTTCACGAAGACACATTGACAGGAGGAATAGGAGGGGAGTTGTCTGCACTTATTACAGAAAATTGTTTTGAGTGGCTGGATGCACCAATTGTGCGCTGCGGAAGTCTGGACACCCCGGTACCCATGAATGCAGATCTGGAACTCAACTTTTTACCCAAAGAAAGATTTGAAAAAGCTTTATTGGAATTAATCAACTATTAGTGTTAAAACAGGAGAGATTCACACAGGTTCTGGCCTGGTTTCAAAAAAACCAGCCGGTAGCGGAAACAGAACTCCATTATTCATCTCCCTACGAATTACTGGTAGCCGTTATACTATCAGCCCAGTGTACTGACAAGCGGGTGAATATGATAACTCCTGCTTTGTTTAAAGCCTTCCCGCAGCCTGAAGTGATGGCAGTTGCTTCGCCGGATGACGTGCTTACATATATTAAAAGTATAAGTTATCCCAACAACAAGGCCAGACACCTTGTTGGCATGGCGAAAATGCTGGTGAATGATTTTAGGGGAATCCTGCCATCCGATATCGCAGAACTTCAGAAAATGCCAGGGGTAGGACGCAAGACAGCCAATGTAATTGCCTCGGTGATATTTAACAAGCCTGCACTTGCAGTGGATACACATGTGTTCCGGGTTTCTGCCCGTCTCGGACTTACCACCAATTCGACAACCCCGCTGGAAACTGAAAAACAATTAATGAAATACATTCCCGGGAATCTGGTCGCTATTGCCCATCACTGGCTGATTTTGCACGGGCGTTATGTGTGTCTGGCCCGCAAGCCTTTATGTGAAAAATGCGGATTGAAAGCATATTGTAAGTACTATTCTTCGAATGCTATTAACTCCTCAATTCCTGATCACAAAAGCGTTGAACCGTAATTTATGAACACGGCTGTATTCAATGGATGGCAGAGGTAATTTGCAAATATTGACCAGAGGAAGAAGCGTGCTGATTTCATTTACATTTGTGGAAATCCGTGTAAAATCAACATCGGCTCCAAGGTACCATTGCCGGTAGCGTTCAAACTGAACCGGATTTCCATTTTGATCTGTTAGCGGAGGATTCATTCTCCCTCCAATCAGGCCTGATACACCCTGACCC
>JABDEY010000119.1:0-3335 GCA_013286805.1 Bacteroidota bacterium
CCAACGAAATAATTAATGCCAGGCCCGGAGAAGTATTCGTACACCGCAACATTTCCAATATGGTGGTTCATGCCGACATGAATATGCTAAGTGTACTTGATTTTGCTGTTCAACTGCTTAAAGTAAAGCATGTAATCGTTTGCGGGCACTATGGATGTGGCGGTATTGAGGCTGCTATGAGCAATAAACAATATGGTTTTATTGACAACTGGTTACGGAATATAAAGGATGTCTACCGTCTGCATCAGGAGGAACTGGATAGTATTCAGGATGAACATAAGAAATCAAACAGGTTGGTTGAACTGAATGTAAAGGAACAGGTATTAAATGTATGCAAAACATCCACTATTCAAAATGCATGGCAGGAACGAAACTTCCCGCATATTCACGGTTGGGTCTACGACATTGGAAATGGTATTATTAAGGATCTGGAAGTTTCGGTAAAAAACAATGCAGACATGTCTGCCATCTACCGGTTTGATTTATAAAATCCATATGAAAAACGTATTTCATTTTTATTTTGTTTTAGCAGTTTTAACTTTATTTTCCATGGGATGCGGAAATGATAAGAAGGCAGAGGATCAATCGGTATCCCCACAGCCTTCTTCTGCTCTGACAAAAACAACTCCTAAGGAGCTGCAGGACTTGAACGAAAAAATACGTTTGGATTCCGGTAACGCAACACTCTTGTATTCCAGAGCAAAATATTACCTGAATGTCCGGGATTTTAATGCTTCGCTTATAGATATGTCGCGGGTAATGAAGCTTGACAGTATGAAGCCGGAATACTATATCACTATCGCAGACTTGTATATGGATGGAAGCCATACCGGTAAAAGTAAGGCAGCATTGGAAAAATGCCTTTCCCTCGATCCTAAAAACACAGATGCTTTATTAAAACTTGGGGAACTTTATTTCTATGTGAAGAAATATCAGGAATCGATTAATTATATAAATAACGCTTTGAAAATCAATAATTTTCTTTCTAAAGGTTATTACTTGAAAGGAATGGATTTTAAGGAAATCGGTGATACAGTCAAATCTATTTCCTGTTTGGTTACTGCTACTGAGCAGGACCCTGATTATTATGCTGCATTTGAGGAGTTGGGGGTTTTACATGCTGCTAAAAGAAATAAACTTGCTATCGGCTATTTCGACAATGCGCTCAGGATTGACCCTAAAAGTGTGGAGACGCTTTACAATGAGGGTAAGTTTTTCCAGGACGCAAAGGAATGGGTGAAAGCGATGCAATCATATGAGGATCTCTTAAAAATTGATTCCACTTATAAACATGCTTGTTATAATATGGGTGCTATTGAATTAGTGAATAATAAAGCATATGATAAAGCGATAAAACATTTTACTGATGCCATTAAGGCAGACTCAAGGTATCTTGAAGCATATTACGCCCGTGGAACCGCTTATTTACAAAAAGGTGAAATAGCGAAAGCCAAAAGGGATTATCTTATGGCGCAGCAGATAGAGCCTAACGATGAGCCTACTAAGGAAGCTTTGAAAGGGTTGAATTAAACCTGCTTACCTGGGCTATTTCACAGACGCAATAATCGCCTTGAAAGCTTCTGGTTGATTCATGGCCAGATCAGCTAAAACCTTGCGGTTTAGCCCGAGATTTTTGGCATGAACTTTACCCATAAACTCAGAGTAGCTCATTCCATGCTCGCGAACACCGGCATTAATCCGCTGAATCCATAAGCCGCGCATATTGCGTTTTTTAAGTTTACGGCCTTTATAGGCATACGTTAAACCTTTTTCAAAAACGTGTTTTGCAACCGTTAGGATGTTCTTGCGGGCACCCCAGTAACCCTTGGTTTGTTTTAGGAGTTTTTTTTCTTCTGGCTCTTGAAGCCACATTGTTAACCGACCTTGGCATGATTTTTTAGGTTTTTGGTGAGAAGCGCTCTTTGATTTTCAAAGAATCTTGATGCTTGGCACCGGGTTTAAATTAAAAGTTTCCCCTTATGGGGTACAAAAAAAATGTTGTTAAGCTTTTCCTTTACCAATTCCAAGCATAAACTTTACTCTGCCTGCATCAGCCGGATGTACTTCCACAAATCCCGCAAGCTTTTCTTTACGCTTTTTTGATTTCTTGGTCAGGATATGGTTTTTGAAAGCTTGTTTTCTTTTCAGTCTTCCTGTTCCGGTCACAGAGAATCTCTTCTTTGCACTGGAATTTGTTTTCATTTTTGGCATGTTCTTACTTTTTCTTTGGTGCTATGATCATCAACATTCTTTTTCCTTCTAATAAGGGTAATTGTTCTGCTTTTCCAAACTCTTCCAATTCATTCGCAAAACGCAATAATAACAACTCTCCCTGATCTTTATAAACAATTTCACGTCCCCTGAACATCACATAAGCCCGTACTTTTGATCCTTCCTTTAAAAAGTTGACGGCATGATTTTTCTTAAAATTGAAATCATGATCATCAATATGCGGTCCAAACCTTATCTCCTTCACAACAACCTTCTGAGCCTTGGCTTTCATTTCCTTGGCTTTCTTTTTCTGTTCGTAAAGGAACTTTTTATAGTCTATTACCTTACAAACCGGAGGAACAGCAGTTGGTGCAATTTCCACCAAATCAACTCCTGCATTTTTTGCAATCTCGATTGCCTGAGCAATCGGGAATACTCCCCCTTCAATTCCATCACCTACTACACGAACTTCCGTTGCAGTAATACGTTCATTAATCTTGTGTAAGGGTTCTTTCTTCTGAAACCTGTTGTTTGGCCTCGGAATAAAGGGTCTGGGCTTAAATATGATTGCTATACCTACCTCCGCTTTTAAATGTGTTGTTCATTATTTATTATTTTTACAAATTCTTCAAGTGTGAAACTTCCCTTATCTCCTTCCCCGTGCTTACGAACGGATACGCGTGTTTCGGCTTCCTCCTTCTCCCCCACAATTAACATGAAAGGAATCTTTTTAAGCTCTGTATCCCTTATTTTCTTGCCAATTTTCTCGTTTCGGTCGTCAATAAGTCCGCGAATATCGGAATTATTTAGCAATTCTAAAACTTTTTTAGCGTAATCATTGTATTTTTCACTTAGAGGAAGGATATAAAACTGTTCCGGAGTGAGCCATAGCGGGAAGTTGCCCGAGCAATGTTCGATTAAAACCGCTATAAACCGCTCCAGCGAACCAAATGGAGCCCGGTGAATCATAACCGGCCTGTGTTTCATATTGTCACTTCCGGTATATTCAAGTTCAAAGCGTTCCGGAAGGTTATAATCCACCTGAATAGTGCCCAGCTGCCATTTTCTGCCAATAGCATCTCTGACCATAAAATCCAGTTTGGGGCCATAAAAGGCCGCCTCTC
>JABDEY010000119.1:3345-3436 GCA_013286805.1 Bacteroidota bacterium
TTCCCTATTATCAGGATCCCTCAAAGAAATCTGGGCAGTATAATTCTGAAAATCCAGGGCTTTGAAAACATACATGACCAGATCAATTGCC
>JABDEY010000120.1 GCA_013286805.1 Bacteroidota bacterium
ACCCATCAGGGTGGTAAAAAACCCGAAACTGTGCATCAACTAATGTTATACTTTAGTTTCCTTATGATTGCCGTTTATGCAGCTATCGGCCTGCTTTTAATTTTTTCAAACCAAATGATGAATATTATTTCCCAATACCGGCTCGGATTGGGAATCGTTTTCCTTGTTTATGCGACATTCCGTTCCGTCATGACTATTCAAAAATTGAGAAGTAGAAAGGTGAGAAATTAATAATGACTATGAAATTAAGAACCCACATTTCCTTTACACGCGTTCAACGTTCACCGATAACCATTCACCTTTCACCGATCACTTTTTTCCTCCTTGCAATCCTATTCTCCTGCAACGGCCCCAACGGCATTCCCGAACCAACCGATACCCCCACATCCGGAGATGTAAACATAGTAGTGGATGAATCCTATAGCATGCTATTCGACACCGAACTCTACACCTTCCAGTCACTCTACAAAAACGCCCATGTACACGCTAAATTCCTGCCTGAAGATCAGTCCCTGCAGGCACTTATGACAGATTCTGCCAAAGTAGCCGTCATCAACCGACCCCTGAATGCTGAAGAAAAAAAACAATTCGAAGCCCGGAATTTATTTCCAATTGAAACCAAAATCGCCGAAGACGCCATTGCATTTGTCGTAAATAATGAAAACCCGGATACCAATTTCAGCCCTGCCCAATTGAAAGAAATTATGGCCGGAACAGACTCCACCTGGAAACAAATCAATCCAAAATCCCTTTTAAATGGCATCCGCATCATTTTTGACAACCCAAGTTCAGCTAACGCCAGATACATTTCCACCTTTTCCCAAAGCCAGCATTTGCCCGCAACCGCATTTGCCGTTAAATCAAATCCGGAGGTCATTGAGTATGTCAATAAACACAAAAATGCCCTCGGCGTAGTCAGCGTAAACTGGATCAGTGATCGGGATGACAGCATCAGCAGAGGATTTTTAAAAAAGATTAAAGTGATTGGGTTCAGCAAACCGGACACAACTGGATTCAGCAAACCAGACTCAATTAAGTTCAGCAAACCGGGCACAGATGAAAAATACTACAAACCTTACCAGGCCTACATCAAAACCAAAGAATATCCCTTTTGCAGAGATGTTTATATGATTAACCGCCAGACCAGAGCAGGACTTGGCATGGGCTTTGTGTCATTTGTAGCCGGCGATCAGGGGCAGCGAATTATTTTGAAAATGGGACTTATTCCTGCAATCGCTCCAACAAGATTGGTGGAGATACATTAACTTTGGCAAAAAATAAATTTTATAGTGTATATAGCCAGCGGCCATATGAGCCGGTAAGTGTGAAGCCATATGACAACTAAAACTAACGAAAAATACATATGAAAAGCAGAATTCGCAATACAACTTCCCTTTGCTTTACAATCCTACTTGGCCTTACAGGCCCAGCCACCCTGAACGCTCAGACCCTGCAGGATGCCATTCGCATGATGGAGAACGAGCAATATGAAAGCGCCGCCAAAGTATATGAAAAACTGCTTTCTGCTGAACCTTCCAATGGCACTGTAGATTACTACTACGGAGAAAATTATTTCAGAAACGACATGCCGGACAAAGCACAGGCCATGTACCAGAAAGGTATAGATGCGAGTCCTGCAACTGCACTCAATTACGTAGGTCTGGGCAAAATTCTTTATTCAGCCGGCAACATCCCGGACGCAAACGCAGATTTTTTCAAGGCCAAAACAATTTCCAAATCCAAAAGTGCTGAAGTATTCATGGCCATAGCTGACGTCTATATCAATGCAGAGGTAAAAAACAGCAAAGAAGCCATTAACCTGTTGAATCAGGCAATAATGCTGGAGCCAAAAAACCCGGACATTTTTACGCTTATGGGAGACGCTTATCTGGAGCAGAATGATGGCAATTCAGCTATCATATACTACGACAAGGCATTGGACATAAATAAGAAATTCACTAAAGCCATTTTAAGGGAAGGTAAATTATACAGCCGCGCAAAGAATTACAACCAGGCACTCGACAATTATAACAAAGCCATAGGGATCGATTCTTCCTTCGCACCTGCATTCAGGGAGCGCGCCGAATTGCGCTTCCGGGCAGGCCAACCCGAACGTGCAGCAGCAGACTACCAGAAATACCTGAAGCTCAATGACAATATCAGTGCACGGATACGGTACGCCTCTTTTAAGTTTGCAAGCAAGGATTACAAGACCGCCATCGAAGAAATTAACGACATCCAGAAGAAGGACACAAGCGATATGAATCTGTATCGCCTGGCCGGTTATTCTTATTATGAAATGGGTAAATATCCGGATGCGCTCAGCAACATGGAGAAGTTTTCAAACAAGGCACGAAAAGCAGGAAAAAAATTAGTGGAAACCGATTATGAATACCTGGGCAAGAGTCAGTTGAAAAATGGAAAAGATTCCCTGGGAGCTGCAAATCTGAATCAGGCCATACAAATGGATAACAGCAAAACCGACCTGTATGGGGAAATAGCCTCAGCCTGCATGAAATCAAAAAACTATCGCTGTGCCATCAGCAATTATGAAAAAAAGATGTTTCTGTCAAAAGACGGTGCCGGAGCGGCAAATGATTATTACGGACTGGGACGCGCTTATTATTTTGCAAAAGATTCCGTCAAAGCGGATAGCGCATTTGCACATTTGATTAAGCTCCAGCCAACATTGCCATACGGCTATCTGTGGAGTGCCTTCTGCAATATTAAATTTGATGCCGATTCCAAAAAAGGTCTGGCAGAACCCTTCTATGAAAAATACCTGGAATTAGCGGGAACCGACCTCGAAAAAAACAAAAAAGATATTATACAGGCATACGAATACTTAGGCTATCGCAACATGCTGGTAAAGAACTACCCAAAAGCAAAAGAAGCCTGGCATAAGTTAAAGGACATTGACCCGGAAAACGCCAAGGCTAAAAAGGCACTTACTGACCCCAATCTGAAATAAATCCATTAACTTTATACCGAACCAAATCCCAAAAAAAATGATCAGACATTTACTCTCAGCAACATTGGTATTGACGCTTTGCTCCGCAGCAAATGCACAGCAATTCAATTTAGGAAAAGCCTGGATGGCATCCCCTGAAATGGAATTCAAATGGAGTTCCAATTCAACTAATTCAGTAACAATAGACACGCTGGAACCTGCTTCCATCAAAGCAGGTGGCTGTGCAGTCACAGGAGCAATGAAAGGCCTGGCCTATTATGGAATTAACCTGGGAGCTGGCCATGATTCCGGTTTTTACTTTGGAACAGGTAAATTTCCTCAGGCCGGAATTACGCTTACCGCCAGTGCACAGAAGTACAGTGTAGGTACAAAAGCAGCAAAAGT
>JABDEY010000121.1 GCA_013286805.1 Bacteroidota bacterium
ATCACCTTTGGTAATTAAAGTGCGAACAACTGTCAACCCTGTATATGCCCAATTGCTACCATTATTGGTTGAAAGGAATACCCCGCCCCCATTAGTGCCTGCAAATAAATTATTTCCGCTTACACAAAGGCAATAAATAGTTGTATCCTTCAATCCGGTATTAACAGCGGTCCAGTTGCTTCCATTATTAGAGGATAGGAATACCCCTCCATTAAGAGTTCCAGCAAACCAGTTATTTCCATTGATAGCTAAAGCGAAAACATGCAGATCTGTTAACCCGGTATTAATAGCAGTCCAACTTGTGCCATTATTTGTGGATAGTCCAACCCCGCCACCGTCATATCCTGCAAGAAGGTTTGCTCCACTCACAGCAAGTGCCGTTACCTTACCTGCTCCCATATCAGTCCAGAATTTTCCGTTATTAGTTGAAAGAAATACCCCATTTTCACCAGTTCCTGCAAAAATGTTACTACCACTGACAGCTAAAGCGTATACACTAATACAACTCAATCCAGAATCAATGGGCAACCAATTACTTCCATTATCGGTAGAAAGTAATACCTGACCCAGAACATGTATGGTTGCATTTCCTTGATTTCCTGCATATATATTACTTCCATTGGCAGCCATTGACCAAATATTAGTACCATTATTAGCCTTGGTCCAGTTGTTTCCGCTATCGTTGTATTGATATATACCATTCCATGTTCCTGCAAATAATTTATTCCCGCTGACGGCTAAGGAACTTACGTCTCCACCACCTCCTCCAGAATAAAGACCATTTGTTTGTTGCCACTGTGCATTGCTCGAAGCAAAAGCAACAAAATAAAAAAGAATAGTAAGGATGCGTTTTTTCACTGACGTTGTATTCCTGATATAATCCAATCACTAAGATAGTTCAAATAGAGCATTATTACTATATACTAAGAGGTTACAACAACCATAGCCCATTGTCAATTCCAGCTTATTTCAGTGCAGCCGTTTGCGAGCAGAGGCAAGCAGATGAGGCCAGATAGTCCTGAAAGGACGGGGCCGAACCTGTTGCAAACACGATATGGATTCCTTGAAACAGAAGACAGGAAGACATGAAGTGCTTGCCGATACGCAGGCTGCAACAATTATGAAAACCGGAGGATTGCCAAAGGCAAGACTGGATAGGTTTTCGATGAAGCTGAGACTGGAACGGGATAACCATGACAAACTGGAAGTTTGGCGTGTTGTTATTGGGAGAGACAGTTGAAGCTGAACTCCATATTTCCAAGTATAATGTACCCTATCTGCAGGGCAGGAATTAATCAAAGTTAATATTTGTTAGTATGTAGTCATTTTTCTTTTTTTTGCTTCTTTTTTTTCTTTTTGTTGAAATGTGTTAATATGTTCATAACTCAAGCTGCCATCCGGTACAATTCTGCTGGTATTATATAATCCAGAGATTGATGCGGTCTCTCGTTATTATAAAAATTGAAATACACATCCAGTCCTTCATAGAGCCGAACGCCATCTTCAAATGCGTTTAAATAGACGCACTCATATTTTACCGACCTCCACAAGCGTTCGATAAAAATATTATCTATACAGCGTCCCTTGCCGTCCATGCTGATTTGGATTCCATTATCCGCAAGTAATTGAGTGTATTCGAAACTGGTGAACTGACTGCCCTGGTCGGAATTTATAATCCCCGGTTTGCCGTGTGTTTCTATTGCTTCCTGAACAAGCCCTGTGCACCATTGAGCTGTCATGGTATTGCTGATGCCCCAATTAATGACATAGCGAGTATGCAAATCAATAATGGCAAATAAATACATAAAGCCTCTGCGCATAGGAACATAGGTGATGTCCACAGCCCATACCTGATTGAGTTTGGTTATCTCAAGACCTTTCAGCAGAAAAGGGTAAATATAATCTCCCTTCTTTTTCCAACTTGTATTGGGCTTACGGTAAATCGTCTGCCACCCCATCAGTTCCATGAGCCGTCTGACGCGCTTGCGGTTTATATTAAAGCCCTGCCTGCGAAGCCACTCCTTGAGCCGCCTTATGCCGTAGAACGGTGTTTTATAATACTGCTCGTCCAAAAGACGCATTATAAGTAGGTTCTCATCACTCTCCGGTGTTGGAGTATAATACAGACCACTGCGGTGTATCTGAAGTAAATTACACTGCTTTACAAGGCTTAAATGAGTATGATTGTCGTCTATCATGGTTCTTCGTTCTGAAAGAGCCTTTACAACAATTTTTTTTTAAGCCAGTCGATTTCTATTTTTTGCTGACCTATCTGCGAATACAGCTTGTCCATAAGGGCTTCCTGCTCTTTCTTATCATCTGAAATGTCAGACTCGCTTGCGAAAGCAGCCCCTGCATTGGTTAAAAACTCTTTTTTCCAGGTACCGATCTGGTTAGGGTGCAGTTCAAATTTACGAGCCAATTCTTCCATTGAGCTCCGTTCCTTTAATGCTTCAATAACTACTTTTGCTTTGAAGTCTGCGCTGAATTTACGTCTTGCTGATCTTGTTGTCATGTTTGGTAATTTTAGGTTAAGTTAAAAAATCGTTTTCACAATTTAACTTAGCTTAATTACCTGCCTTAATTTAAGGGTACATTATAAAGAACAGCTAACCCGGCTTAATATCAGGGGTAAACTGATCTGTGTACACCACCAATCCAGCTAACTGAGGGGTGACCAGTAAGGAGGGATGGGCAGGCATTTGAGCGTAGGCAGGGAGAGGGAGCTGCTGATACAGATCCAGAATAATATTCCTCCCAATAAAAAGAATTCTTTGCCAGGGCCGCCTAATAGACAAATTCAAGGCTCATAAAAGAGGCGGGGTACACCAAACCTGAATTCAATGCCCGGGTTATTTTAAAGGGAACCCATGTCAGAGTAGAATAAATACTAAATTTGACAACACATGATCACACAGACAACTACTGAACCGCTTACTAAAATTGATTTAGAAAAAATTATTAAAGCAACCCCATTAATAGGTGGGTTTTTAATTATTTGTGGTGCATTACACTCGTATGTTTACTACGGATTTTTCAAAATAAACATTTTTAGGTATCTTGATCTTTCTGAAATAATTGTATTGTTTTTAAATAAATTAATCTTAATTCTACTATTCTTCTTCAGCTTATTATGTCTTCCTTTCATAATAAATTTAACAGTTAAAATAATTAATTCAATTAAAATAAAAAGGAAAAGACCATTAATTAGTTTTAATGAAGACATCGAACCCATCCGTCTATTTTTTCGGAACTGGTGGACGTTACTGGCACCTGTATTTACTGTAATTTATATTTTATTCGCAACCAGGATTTCTAGAACATCTTTTAATTTAGTGACTGACTCC
>JABDEY010000122.1 GCA_013286805.1 Bacteroidota bacterium
TGGATCCCCACCAGGGATAGCCATTATATATACTCATGCCATATTGGTAAGGGTTGCCGGAATAGAAATAGGAATTGGTGTAATAGGGGTCATAATAACCATAATCATCAATCGGATCCTGAAATCTTTTTAAACGCGCTGCATATTCGTAGTCGTAAGCATCATCGTAATTGTAGGAATCGTTGTTGTTGTAGTTATGGGTAATGCTGGAATTGCCATTTTGGCCCCGCCGTGAAGAATCGCCTGCACTGTAATTATCGTTGTTCTGATTCGTGGCCGGTGGCGGATAATAATCCCCATCCTTATTCCCCCCCTGATTACCAGAATTGTATTGAGGAGGAGCATATGGAGGAGGAGAATCCGTGTGATGATTATCCATGCCGCCAGTCGCAGCCGGAGCAGGAACAGAAGGCGCTGGTGTATAATACACATCATCGCTCTGCGCATTCAGTGACAAAACCAGCACTGAAGCAAAAGTAAAACCGGCTATTTTTTTCATGGGTATCATGGTGTCCCCCCTTTTTATTAATTGTTTGGTTTATCAGCTTTATACCTAAAAAAATTCATTCTTATTAATTTCCTACTTTTGTCTTTGGGACAAAAGACCTGTTATAAATTTACAAATAGTATGCCACATTTAATAATTAGTAAGGGGGATTTCGTACGATGAGCAAAGAATTTGATTTTAAAAGCCGGGAGGAAGATTACTCTAAATGGTACAACAACATTGTTGAAAAAGCTGATTTGGCCGAACATTCGGCTGTTAAAGGCTGTATGGTCATTAAACCCTATGGCTATTCGATCTGGGAAAAGATGCAAAGTGCGTTGGATAAAATGTTTAAAGACACCGGCCACGTAAATGCCTACTTTCCCATGCTTATTCCTAAATCGTTTTTCAGCAAAGAGGCTTCCCATGTGGCAGGTTTTGCAAAAGAATGTGCCATAGTTACGCATTACAGATTAAAAAATGATGAAGAGGGGAAAGGCGTAGTTGTGGACCCCAACGCCAGACTGGAAGAGGAATTGATCATACGCCCCACCTCGGAAACGATTATATGGAATACTTACAGAGGATGGATCAAAAGTTACCGGGATCTGCCCCTCCTGATCAATCAATGGGCCAATATCGTAAGGTGGGAGATGCGCACCCGACTGTTTTTGAGAACAACCGAATTTTTATGGCAGGAAGGACATACAGCCCATGCTACCAGTGAAGAAGCCATTGCGGAAACGGAGAAAATGCTCAACGTATATGCCGATTTTGCTGAAAACTGGATGGCTGTTCCGGTAATTAAGGGCATTAAGACATCCAACGAGCGCTTTGCCGGCGCCCTGGAGACGTATTGCATTGAGGCTCTTATGCAGGACGGGAAAGCTTTACAGGCAGGAACCTCTCATTTTTTAGGCCAGAATTTTGCGAAAGCATTTGACGTTAAGTTTGCCTCCAGGGAAGGAAAGTTAGACTATGTATGGGCCAGCTCCTGGGGTGTTTCCACCCGATTGATGGGAGCCCTCATTATGTCTCATTCGGACGATGCTGGCCTGGTTATTCCTCCAAAACTGGCTCCTGTTCAGGTTGTCATTGTGCCAATTTACAATGGAGAAGAGCAACTGCAAAAAATATCAGAAGTTGTCAACAAAATTAAAAAAGCTCTGGAAGACAAGGGAATTTCAGTGAAATATGATGATCGGGATCACCTGCGTCCCGGATTTAAATTTGCTGAATACGAATTCAAAGGAGTGCCTATACGTATAGCCATTGGGGGGCGTGACCTCGAAAAGGGAACTGCAGAGCTGGCGAGAAGAGATATGAAGACTAAGGAAAATATTTTGCAATCAGAACTTGTTCAGAAGGTAGAAGGGCTGCTGGTCGAAATACAGCAAAATCTTTTTCAAAGAGCCTCGGACCGCATGAAAGCAGGCACTCAGCAGGCTGATTCCTATGCAGAGTTCAAAAAGATGTTGGACGAAAAACCTGGCTTTATTTTTGCCCACTGGGATGGTACAACAGAAACGGAACTGAAAATAAAGGAGGAAACGAAAGCGACTATACGGTGTATTCCTCTTGACAATAAGAAGGAAGAAGGTAAGTGTATCTACTCTGGAAAGCCTTCGGTGCAAAGGGTGGTGTTTGCGAGGGCGTATTAGGTTTTATTTCTTAACTTTCCTGAATGGAACAGCAAAGTCCAAAAGAATTAATCCTGAGAAGCCTGAAAGAAAAGTCAAGCTTGAAACAGGATATTTTTCAAAACACCTCTCAGACATTTGCCCTGCTCAAAACAGTAGTCAAAGAAGTTGCCGAAGAACTCAATCAATATCACAAAACGGACAAACGTGTCACCGTCGAATATAAAGATGTAAGCGATCGGCAGGTACAAATCAGGGTGGCCGGTGACACGGTAATCTTTTATATGCATACCAACATTTTCGACTTTGACAAAAGCCATCGTATCTGGAAAACTTCTTATGTGAAGGAAGAAAACTTTCGATCCTTCTGCGGGATGATACAGATTTTCAATTTCCTGGCCGATTCATTCAAGTACAATCGGGTGAACGACCTCGGCTATCTCATCGGCCGCATTTTTCTCAACAAGGAATTGCATTACTTCGTGGAAGGGAAACGACAACTCGGATTTCTCTACAACGATTTTGTGAATACGGTGATTGACAGGGTTGCTCTTAAAGCTATTGTTGAATCTTCTATCCTCTATTGCCTCAACTTCGACCTATACACCCCGCCATTCGACAGCGTGAAGGAAATTACGGTTTCCGACATCCAGGCTGTGGAAGCAAATATGCAAAGTACTGGCAAACGCCTCGGTTTCCGCTTCCAGGCAGATACCGACCAGATTGAATAGTCACGCCCGGATAGAATAAATTATTATTTGGCAGTTTTCATTCTTAATGCTACATTTGCCCTCCCAAAATTAAAGCTGCAAACCACGTTCTTAAATAATTTTGGCCCGTTCGTCTAGGGGTTAGGACACCAGATTTTCATTCTGGTAACAGGGGTTCGATTCCCCTACGGGCTACTGAATGTCTACGAAACACCTTGTAAATCAATGATTTGTGAGGTGTTTATGTTTTTAGGGGACGGTATAGGGGACAGTAATTTAGATTAAGTTAGTGTTGCCTCTTTTGTATAAAGTGATTTATTGAGGTTACCTTTGATTGAAAATTAGGAACAGTGGATGAAATTGAATGAAAAAAATATACACAACGCCGGAGTACAAATGGATACATAAGCGACAAATTGAAGCAAGTAATCGAAAGGATCAGAAAAATAGGGGCGTTACTAAAATCAGAATAAGAAATCTTTCTAAAGACGAAACAATATATGACCA
>JABDEY010000123.1 GCA_013286805.1 Bacteroidota bacterium
ATCCTCACAAACGATCACACAACCAACCATCGGATTAGGAGCGACCTTACCCAAACCTTTGAGAGCCAGATCCAGACATCTGATCATATATTGAGTACCTTCTGACATACCAGCGAAGTTATCAATTAGCTCCGTCTTATTCCTACAATTGCGTATTTTTAGCAGGTTGAGCACCCCTGATACCATACAATCTTTCAAAGCATATTTTCATACGAAATTGAATGCAGTTTTCGATCCGGATGAAGTGGATGCTGTATTCTCCTGGACCATTGAATACTATCTGGGTTATAGCCGTGCAGACAGCTCATTAAAATCAGCTGATTTCCTCCCTGAAACTGTTTCTGAGAAAATAGTACGCGTTATTGATAGGTTGATAGAAGGAGAACCTCTTCAATACATCCTTGGTGAAACCTGGTTCTGTGGATTAAAGATAAAATTAAATAAAAATGTATTGATTCCAAGGCCTGAAACAGAAGAATTAGTGGAATGGATAATACAGAGTTTAACCGGTTTGAACTTATCAGGCAGGAGTTCATCACTTGAAGAAGTTACATTGACTATTCTTGACATTGGAACAGGAAGTGGTTGCATTGCAATTGCTTTAAAAAAGCTTTTGCCACAGGTAGAAGTTTTTGGGCTGGATATTTCTATTGAAGCACTTGCGATAGCGAAGCAAAATGCTCTTCTGAACAAAGTGAACATTCAATTCGTTCAAGGAGATATTTTAAATGTTGATAGTCAAAGTTTAACTAAGTCAATTCCAATTCAATTTGACCTGATCGTTTCTAATCCTCCCTATATCCTTCCTTCAGAAATTAAAGATATGAGAAGAAATGTGTTGGAACATGAGCCACATTTAGCTTTATTTGTAAGTGAAAATGACCCGCTTCAGTATTATAAAGCGATAATTGGGTTTGCCAGGAAATATTTAAGGCAAGAAGGGGTGTTATTTTTAGAGATCAATGAATCCAGAGGTATAGAGCTGCTAGCCTTGTTGCAGGAACAGGGTTTTAATGCTCTGGAAATAAAGAAAGATATAAGCGGGAAAGACCGAATGGTTAAGGTGAAATTCATTCAATGACAATTAAGATGACCAAAGATCAGGCCAAGGACCGCATTGTATATTTATCCAAAGAGCTGGAAGAACATAATTACAGGTATTATGTTCTTTCGGAACCCTCCATAAGTGACTTTGATTTTGATAAATTACTGGAAGATCTGAAAGAGTTGGAAAAGGAATATCCGGAGTTCCTGAATCCTAATTCCCCTTCTCAGCGTGTAGGGGGCCAGATTATCAAAGAATTTAAAACGATCAGGCATAAATATCCCATGCTTTCTCTGGCAAATACCTATACGGCGGAGGAACTGCATGATTTCGATGAAAGGATCAGCAAGAGTTTGAGCGAACAATTTGAATACGTATGCGAATTAAAATTCGATGGAGTTGCAATTGGGCTGACATACAAAGCAGGACTATTAGTTCAGGCTGTCACACGTGGAGATGGGGAGCAAGGCGATGACGTGACAAATAATGTAAAAACTATACGAAGCATTCCCTTGAGACTTCGTGGACGTAATTATCCGGATGAATTTGAAATACGCGGAGAGATTATTCTACCACTTAAAGTATTTGAATCACTCAACAAGGAAAGGGAGGAAGCACGAGAGCCTCCGCTTGCCAACCCACGTAACGCAGCTTCAGGAACATTAAAGATGCAAGACTCTTCGATTGTAGCTTCCAGAAATCTGGATTGTTATCTCTATGTAATGCTGGGAGAGCAACTGCCCTTTACGTCCCATTATGAAAATCTGATCGAAGCCAGAAAATGGGGATTTAAAATATCTGACTTTATGGTCAGATGTGCGGATATAAATGCTGTCTTAAACTATATCCATCATTGGAAGACGGAGCGGCACAAACTGGATTTTGATATTGATGGTGTAGTAGTCAAGATAAATTCATTTCCGCAACAGCGTAAACTTGGTTTTACAGCAAAATCTCCCCGGTGGGCAATTGCTTATAAATACCAGGCCGAGCAGGTGAGTACCTTGCTGGAAAAAATTACCTATCAGGTAGGGCGCACAGGTTCCATTACGCCGGTTGCCAACTTGAAGCCTGTTCAGTTGGCTGGGACAGTCGTGAAGCGCGCGTCCCTGCATAATGCGGATATTATTGAAAAGCTGGATGTACGGGAAGGTGATACCGTGTATGTTGAAAAAGGGGGAGAAATTATTCCTAAAATAACCGGAGTCGATCTGACTAAACGCCCGGCCAAAACACAAAAGACAAAATACATCACCCATTGTCCGGAGTGTAACGCTTTATTGGTTCGGGAAGATAACGAGGCCAATCATTATTGCCCCAATGAAAGCGGCTGCCCCCCCCAGATAAAGGGAAGGATGGAGCACTTTGTAAGCCGTAAGGCAATGAATATTGATTCCCTGGGCGGAGAGACCATAGCTCAGTTATTTGAAAAAGGGCTGTTGAAGAATTTCGCAGATATATATGATCTGAAAAAGGAAGATTTGCTGCCATTAGAACGTATGGCGGAAAGGTCTGCAAATAATCTGATCAAAGGAATTGAAGATTCAAAAAAGATTCCTTTTGACCGTTTGCTGTACGGTCTGGGCATCAGGCATGTCGGAGAGACTACAGCAAAAAAGCTGGCCTATTATTTCAAAAATACAGAGGCCTTGAAAAAGGCCGGTATGGAACAGCTGATGGAAGTAGGAGACATTGGAGAAGCGATTGCAAAAAGTATTATTCATTATTTTAAGGAGAGGAAAAACCTTGAAATTATAGATCGTCAAATAAAATAAAATTCATATCAGAGGAATTTTAGACTGCATTTTTATTAATCATTTCCAAATAGATATCCACCTGCTGAAGCAGGTACTTAAAAGTTTTTTTTTGCGTCGATGTCAATCAGCAGATCGTGTATGGCCTCGTTCTCATTACTGAATTTACCAACTTTAAATCGTGCGTGGGACAATGCTGACAGGAACCTCAATGGGAAATGATTTTCAAAATCAAGATCTATGAGCACATCAAATTCTTCCTTCAGGAAAGAACTGAGAAAAGAGCCGGATGGTTTAAAATACCAGTTTAATTCTTTAATGGAAAAGAACTCATATTCCAGTTTTGAATAGGTAAAATCCGGAGGAAAGGGCGTATTGAAATAACCAATCACACGCACCTTTTTTTTCATCTCTTTGAGGTAAACTACATACTTCTTCACGAGTTCCACATCCTCCAGTTTACTAGCCTCAAACAAGATGACAAAACTCTTCGCCTC
>JABDEY010000124.1 GCA_013286805.1 Bacteroidota bacterium
TTGCACTAAAGTCGGATTTATTATGCTCGAATCCCTGATAGCAACAGTCGCCGTCCTGGTGCAGTTAGCTGAATTAGTAACCGTAACTGTATACGTCCCGGATGCAAGGGAAACGACCGTATCTTTCACCGTAGAATTACTCCAGTTATAGGTCAAACCACTCACACTGCCGCTCGCAGTCACATAGGCAGAACCTGTGCTTTTATTGCAGATAGAAGGGATAATCTGAATTCCAGTGGCACTTGTAATGACATTACCAGTCATAGTAACTGTAAGGGTATCAAATCCCAGTTCTGCCGGGGAACATTTAGTTGCAGGTAATGGTTTGCGGCAATGGACAAAAAACTTATATGTTCCGGGACAAAGACCTGTATAGGTAACAGCCATGGTATCCTGATTAGCAGAGAAATTAACAGAGTCATTAAAGTTGGAGGTAAACAGATTGAAAATTCCTCCACCCCCATGAATAGCATCATTGTTAAAATTATTTCTAACGGTAAAGGCACTTCCCTCTCCTGAAACAGTTATAGTAACCATACCATTACAACTGCATAACTGGGCAGTAGTTGCGGTCACCTTCGGAATATTATAAACAGAATTGACCGTATCAACTTTTACAGTGATGGATGTATCTGCCCCGCATCCGTTTACCGTCTCATGCAGCACAACCTGATAATTACCGGGTTGAGGGTAATTAAATGCGGGATTTGTGGTGGAGTCATTCAGTTGACCGCTGTTGTAAAAATCCCAATAATACATAACCCCAGTTCCCGGACCGGGAGTGGAAGTATTCGTAAATTGAGTTGACTTTCCAAAACAGGATTCCGTAGCGGTAAAAGACGGGATTGGAATAACAGTATTGGGAGAAGCAGGAATATTCATATTGATTGTGTCAACACAATTAGGGCCCGCAGAACTCGTTTCTATTACCTGATAAGTGCCTGCACAGGTGGCATGCATTACCTGTTGTGTGGCCGATCCTGAAATGCAGGGACCCGACCAGCTATACGTTGCAACCCCCGGAGATCCGGTTAAGGTTATGGATTTTTGTCCGGCACAATAATTAGCAGAAGAACTGTTGACAAGGTTTATATTACTGCAGGAACAAGACACGTAGGCATATCCAATATGCGCCCCCGGCGAACAATCTGCTGCCTGAAACACCACCCTGACACATTGTCCGACATATTTGTAAAGGGGCAGAAAAACCGTTGTCCAGGGTCTGCAATAAACAGTATCCCCTCCTGTTAATGGAGAAAAAATAGGTTTGAAGCCAGGCTGTCCAGGGCCGGCAATAACTGAATAATTTCCACAGCCGGTCGTAATCGTATCATTGGAAGCATCCAATACAAACATTTTAAAAAAAGGCTGCTGGAAATAAGAGTGTCCTGCATTTTCCAATAAAACCGCATATTGTATGGTCAATATAGGGTTTGAAGCACTTACTGAAAATTTTTGTTCCAACTGGCCTACACCCTGTCCAGCATTGACACCATCTCCCACCATTGCAAAATTCCCCCCCAGCGGAGGCGTGAGTGGAATAAAGGTTCCGGCTATAGGATCCAGACCGCTTCCTGGTTTTATTAGTGTAACCTGATAAGTACTATCTGTTCCATCTCCCGGTGTAATCCATGGGTCAGGTCCGGCGGCCCTGGTAACTTTACCAGCTGACCCACCGGTTAGTGAATCAATATGAAAGGAAAAATTTGCAAAATTAGGCCCAACATTACTGTTATTGATTGCATAATAGGCCCACCATGCATTCAAGGTAGTATCCTGAAACCCAATGTTATCACAGGAGGGATTACAGATACTATCGACTACCGAATGCTTGTTTTGGCCCGATGGGACATTGGATGGAATTTCTTTTTCAAACGCAGTATAAAGAGGTGTGAAGGAGTTCTTCAGTCCATCAAAAAACCTGCTTATGTTATCAGCTCTTAAAATACCTTTAGATGTTTCATGAAAAAACCTGCTTTTTTCTTTTTGGAAAGTCCTGAAATTGCCCGCCAGGAATTTACTGAACTCTACTGGACTAATATGCAGATTCAATTCCATCGTATGCTCCCATTTTGCCTCCTCCATTTGCCATAATTTCTCTGCTGCGCCTCCGCTTAACTTAACCTGAGAACTGGCTTTGGGATTAAAATCTTGCTGCAGATTTGGAAGTGAAACTAGTTGAGAAAATACGAGACCGGGAATGAAACACAAGAGTTGAAAACAAATCCTTTTCATTGATTCAGGTTTAGTGGAACTGCCAAGATATGGAATAAACTTTAAGCTTCCAAAAATTGATTCCCGACTTCCATTCCCCCTGTTTTCAGAACGCAGCCTTACCTCAGTAAGGTTAAAAACCCGTGCGCAACCAGTTTTTTGTCATTTATGCAAGTACCGCTTATCGTGTAGAAATAGGTTCCTTCAGGTGCCGGACTTCCTCCGCCTAATTTACCGGTCCATTTCGAGGTAAGCGCGTTAAAGTCAGTTACTTTTATCCCCCAACGGTCAAATATCTCACAGGTAACATACTGCATTCCATTGCTCTTGACTACAAACTCATCGTTGATGGCATCGTTGTTAGGAGTAAATACGTTAGGGATACTGTCCGACAAACTGCAAAGCGTGTGCACCACATGAATACATCCGACATCCACGGCAGAGCAGCCACTTGTTGATAAAGTAGCCGTCAGCTTAACGCAGTACACTCCTGTATCCCCAAAAGTATGAACTGGATTTTTACCCTGGGATGTACTGTCTATGCCCGATTTCGGGTCATCGAAGTTCCAGGCCCAGGAATCTGAGTTAACAGATTGGTTGACCAGATTCGTCACTACCCCTTCCTGTGCGGGATAAGGGTTGTAAATAAAATCCGCCCATGGTTTAAGTTTTACATCAAGAATGATTGTGGTATCACTGGAACAACCGGTGGTATCTTTACTGCTGAGTGTCACAGAATAATTACCCGCTTTCTTATAGCAATAGACAGGGGGAATGAATTTGCCGGAAGTGTCTCCTGTACCAAAACTCCACAAATACCCACCCAATTTAGATGGTACAGATCCGGATCCGAAGAACTGTATGCAAAGCGAGTCTCCTGCCTGCACGCAAGTCGCAGCGACCGGCACTATACCCACTTTAGGAGGTGGCCTTTTGGTAATTGCAACGTTTGACACAACGCTGCAGCCATTCAAGTCCGTCACTGTAACTGTATAGGTACCCGCTGACAGAGACCCGACAGCTGCACTGCT
>JABDEY010000125.1 GCA_013286805.1 Bacteroidota bacterium
GGCCAACACATACCATAGGTATTTTCGGCCTGTTCAATAAATAATACAGCCCGATGAGGGGATCGTAAAAATTAAGAATGACATCCGGCCGGAACTCCTTGATTTTATCATCAATGACTTTCAGGCTGTTCTTATAGGTGGAGAAGTTCAACAGGTTTTTCAAAACCGATGGAAACATTCTGATCGCTTTCATTTTAGCGTCCCTGACAAAATTTGGACTGTCAAAGGCGGTTACAGGTGCGCTTATCTTTTCGTAATAAAATGCAGGAATCTGGCGCTCAGGGCTTTTTCCTATCAATACCCCGCAAACTTCCATTCCCGCTGCCTGAATAATTGTCTGCATGGAGATTGACTGTGTCATGTGACCACGGCCTTCTCCCTGTACAACAAACAGAAATTTCTTTTTTTGGATTTTCATAGGTCTTATATTAGAATGCTTTTCACAAATCAGAAATCAGGACGTTTTTCCTAAACGACTCATCAGGATGCTTTTCTCAAATCAGAAAAATTATCAGCTTCGGTGGCTTGCTCATGGATTTTTAACCATTCTTCATACAATATGACTTGCCAGTTGCCCTGATAATCTTCCGTAAGAGCCGTTAAGGATTCCACCCAATCGCCGGAGTTCAGATAGTGAACCCCCTTAATCATTTTATCAGCAGCCTGATGAATATGACCGCAGATAATTCCATCACATCTCTGCGTACGGGCCACTTCTGCCAGCTGGTTTTCAAAATCATCAACAAAAGACACAGCAGATTTCACTTTTTGCTTAATGGCTTGAGATAAGGAATAATAAGGTAAGCCCCGCTTCGTGCGATAGGTATTGTAATGCCTGTTTAGCCAAAGCAGGAAAGTATATCCGATGGAGCCTAACCGGGCCAGCCATTTCAGGTTGGTCGTGATTGAATCGAAGATATCCCCATGTATAACCAGGTATCTTTTGCCGCAGGATTCATGAATGTATTGATTGGCCAATTGGAGTGTTCCAAACCTGAAAGGAATCAGCTCTCCCAGGAAGTCATCGTGGTTTCCACGCAGGTAGATGACTTCCATTTTCCTTTTTGCCACATACTTCAGAACCAGTTTAAAAAACTTGGTATGCTTCTTTTTCCATTTCCCGGAACGCTTTAGCTCCCAGCCGTCAATAATGTCTCCATTCAGAATCAATTTGTCACAGCTGTTGCTTTTTAGAAATTTTACAACTTCCTTGGCCTTTGAACTCTTGACCCCCAGGTGTACATCGGAAATGATAATGGTCTTATACTTGCTTTCCATACTGCAAAAAAACGCAGGTAAGGTTAAGCTAACATTGATTTAATGTTATGCTAATGGTTTTAATAAACATTGAATTGTTGAGAGCCTGCAAATACAACTAATTAGTATGCTCAGTTACTATCTGAAGACGACTACTCGTTATGCCGTGGCGGTGCAGAGGGAGGCAAAGAACCAATCCAGGTGGAACAGGGCACCTGATCCCATCCGCACTTTTCAGTGAACAGGATATTTACCTTATTTGGGGTGACTTCATTTTGCTGCCCGGCTTTAACTACAGTAAATACAAGTTCCGGAGTCCTGAACCAGTTACGAAGACAATTCCTGTCAACAGCCGTGTTATTCTCTGTCCCTTTTGCATATCTTTTAAGAATGTTCTCGTAGCTGGATTTATTTTTTTTACTGTCATCAATAATACAATACTCTCCTAAAGGCAAAGAAATGGAAAAATTACCGGCAGAGTCAGATCTGAATTCAAGTACCACAGGATTAGAAAAATCATTCTCCCTGCCTTGTTTGATGTAAAGCCGCTTTAAAGGAAAAGGTCTTGGTTTCTTTATGTTTTCTATTGCTTCCTCCCCCGGATAAGCCCCGCCGCAATAGGCACTGCTTTTATTAACTGTTCCAATGACCTTGTTCTGGGAAATGGCTACTGCAGAAAAAATCAGGACGAGCAACAAAGATTGAAGGCTTCGCATGAGGTGGGCTTTATTGCTTTAAATTATCACTAAATTAATGAAATTCTTAGCTTTGGAATAAATTCTTCCTTTATGAATAAATTTAATGAAGCTCAAATCCATTCTGAATTAAAAAATCTTGACGGCTGGAAATATAACTCCAATGCTCTTGAAAAAAGCTTTGTATTTAAAAATTTCAAAGAAGCTCTTAGCGCGATGGTTAGAATCAGTTTTGAAGCCGAGGCAATGAACCATCATCCGGATTGGACCAATGTTTACAACAAACTTAAGATACGATTGAACACCCACGATGCAGGTGGTATAACCGAAAAGGATTTTGCCCTTGCAAAAAAGATTGATGACCTGATACCTGAACATAGATCCTGATTTCTTAGTCAGCAGGTTTCAACTATATTTGTATTCGAAACTCACGCAATTTGAATTTAACAAACCAATAATTTTATAAAAAATGAAAAAACATCATTTTATTTTTTCGGCCCTATTCATTCTGATTTCATTCCTCTCCACTCTTTCTGTTTTTGCACAGAAAAAGGGTCAAAGCCCACGTGACAGTGTCAATGGTAGAATAGGTAAAGCAACAATCAGCATCAATTATGGAAGTCCATCCGTAAAAGGTCGTAAAATTTGGGGTGACCTTGTGCCATACGGTAAAGTTTGGAGGACAGGAGCCAATGAAGCCACTACTTTTAAAACGGATCAGGACATTATGGTGGAAGGCAAAAAGCTGCCAGCTGGCAAATATGCTTTTTTTGCCATTCCTGGCGAAAAAACGTGGATCATTATCTTTAACAAAACGGCCAACCAGTGGGGCTCTTTCTCTTATAAAGAGGGGGATGATGCATTACGGGTAGAAGTAAAACCGGGCAAGTCTGCAGCCATGAATGAGCATTTAGTATATAAGGTAAGTAATTCTGGTGTCTCCCTGCTCTGGGAAAATTTAGAAGTGCCGGTATCTGTCAGATAAACAAGCAATCTGGTTCTCTGTTTTGGGCGATTTTATAATGGGTACTATAGTGAGCATTATAGGCGCTTAATGGTTACTATAGCAGCCTTTATAAATTGGTGAAAAATCGACCATGTTCCATTTGCTTCTGAGGTACTGGCAGTTGTCGGGGGAAGCAGAAGAGGCTCTAATCAGGTTCTCTTCCTCGCACTCCGGACAACCGGTTTTCTCTTTTTCTTTTCCTTAAACCCAAGCCGCTGCCTCAAACCTCCTAAATTCACCTTCTTA
>JABDEY010000126.1:0-2988 GCA_013286805.1 Bacteroidota bacterium
TGAACCATTTCAGTCAACTTCTCAATTGTCCCATACTAAAATATTGTGAGGAAGCTTACTTCGGGGTCAAAACTATTGATTTGGTTATTCGGTGGCATCCGTGAAAATACCTATTGATGTTGTACCCATGTTGTACCCGACCCAAAACAATCAAGCCCTTCAGTTTCCTGAAAGGCTTGTATTTATTGGTGGGAGCACATGGATTCGAACCAAGGACCCTCTGCTTGTAAGGCAGAAATTTGGTCTTAATTCCTGATAGTATTTTTTCTCTGTTTTTTCCTTCAAACTCAATTAGTACTTACTGTTTAAAGCAATTCAGATTAATATTAATTATATTTGTTATCTGTTTGTTATGTGTGGTTTGTGTAACCCACCGTGTAACCCAAAAATAACCAAAAGAACATGAATATTAAAGACACTACAGTTGCGGTAATCCTTTATAAATCCAAAGAACTTGCAAATGGTGAATATCCATTAGTTTTAAGGATTACTAAAAATAGGAAAAGAAAGTATAAATACCTAAGTATTTCCTGCCCGGAGAAATTATGGGATGCAGAAAATAACAGACCCAAAAGAAGCCACCCTGATAAGCGCAAATTGGATAGCATAATTGCTAAGACAATAGCCGGGTATAAGGATCAGATTTATGATCTTGAAAGGGAGGGCAAGGACTTTACAGCTGATACTCTATTCCAGTCTGTCCAGAAGCCCAAGCGTAAGATCTCTGTACTGGATTTCTTTGAAGAGATAATTAAAAGGCTGGTAGCTTCAAGGATGGTAGGGAATGCAGGAGTTTACAAAGATTGTAAGGGCGTTTTGAAAAAGTTTATTGGTGGGAAGGATATTACTTTTTCGGACATTGATTACGCCTTTCTTATCAAATTTGAAACTCATATGAGAAAGAACGGTAATACTGAAACAGCTATGTCTGTTAGATTCCGGACTTTACGTGCTCTTTTTAATAAAGCAATACAGGAAAATGTAATTGTAGAGTCTGCGTACCCTTTTAAGAAGTTTAAAATTGGAAAGTTTGATGTCTCAACTAGAAAAAGAGCAATAACAAGGGAGGACATTAAAGAGATTGAAGGTCTGGAAATAGCTGAAAAATCTACCATGTTTGAAGCCAGGCAGTATTTCCTATTCAGTTATTATGGCCTGGGTATTAACTTTATTGACATCGCAACCCTGAAATGGAAGAATGTCTTAAAAGACAGGATATTTTACAAACGAGCCAAAACAGGGAAGGAAATAAACTTTAAATTGCTGCCGGAATCAACTGAATTTATAAATTACTGGAGGCCGATTACGGGTGGGAATAGTGAGAATTATGTTTTTCCAATTCTTGATAGAACCAAACATGAAACCCCAACGCAGATAGACAATCGGGTACAGAAGGTATTAAAGCGTGTGAACAAAGACTTGAAGCAAATAGGTAAAGATATAAAGCTTGAAACTCCATTGGCGACCGGAGTAGCACGCCATACTTTCGCAACAGTACTTAGAAGAAGTGGGGTTTCAACAGCAATTATTTCTCAGGCAATGCAGCATAAAAGCGAACAGATAACAAACATTTATCTGAAAAGCTTTGAGAATGATGATGTGGATGCAGCGCAGGGTAACCTTTAATAATTATCCAATGGAGTTTAAACAATCCCTATCAGATTATAAAAGGCAATATCCGGATTTACTTAAATCTTTCTTGGCTATGAATGAAGGAGCTACTAAACTTGATTTCGCCCGCCAGCAAATCAGAGCTTTTGAGGAAAGGATGAATTATAACGATGATTATTTGCCTTACCATGATATGAGACTTGGAACGCCTTCTGTTTACAATTCGTCAATATCATATCATGGTGCTGGCAAGGACACAATATACTATCTGTGTAGGTCTAAATTGGAGTATCTTATTGAGAAAGAAAACGAGATTACAGGGTATGCACAACCCACGAGAGCAAAGAAGATAAAGGTTAAAAAAAAGAAGCTTCTTCCGGAGCAAGTTGCGGAATCAAAAGAAATTGATAAACAGGAAGCAAAGATTGAGGAAGATGGGAAGTATACATATAAATCAATTATTGAGGCAGAACTAGAGATAGTAAAGGAGAAAATGCAGGAGCTGCATTACAATATTTTGGTAAACGCATTGAATGATTATTTCACGAAGGGGCAGTTTCCAAAAGTAGTTCCAAAAATAAAAGTCAGTAGAGTAGCTGTAAAGAAATTTGGTTGGGCATTACATGAAATATACGTAAGGTGTAAGGATGATAATTCTACATTTTCATTTGAATATCTGTTGTTTGCTCAAGCAAATATTTCTATTTTTAAAAAGTATAAAATGGACAAAGCCAATTATCAAAAGTCTCTTTTATATAGCTATTTCCATACTAAGCCTTAATAAACAGGCACTCTCCACCAAAATCACCAAAACAACTTTTTCGACCACCATTTCTACTCTATAGATTGCGGCATTATTCACCAATAATGTAGGCAATGATAGAACAGAAATTAACTCTTGAACAGCTCCCGCAGGCATTTGTGGAGCATTCGGAATTGATGAAAAGCAGTTTTGAAAAGCTGCGTATGCAGATCAACCAGCAAGGCACTAGACTGCCTGAAACAGACAAGTTATTCACAGTGCCGGAGGCAGCAGACTTCCTTCACTTAGCAGTACCAACCATTTACAGTATGGTAAGCCGAGCAGAGATTCCCGTTTGTAAAAGGAGCAAGAGGCTTTACTTCTCAAAGCAGGCCTTGACGGATTACATAAAAGCTGGACACAAGAAGACAGCAACAGAGATTGATGCTGAGGCTGAAGCATTCATTCAGAGCAGGAAGGGAGGACAGCGTGGAAAAAAGTAAACCAGTATTAAACCTTCAAGCCTTTAATGGTATTGTTGACCATAGTAAATTGCCCGAACTTTTGATTAATGCTATAGAGCCTGTGGACTTCAGAGCCATTGCCAGTTTGCCGGAGGACCAACAGGTAAAACC
>JABDEY010000126.1:3052-3152 GCA_013286805.1 Bacteroidota bacterium
GGTAAAACCAAAACATCAAGTCTTCGGAGTTGTAAAGCACCTGTTGGATAAGGCAATGTCCTGGCAGTGGAATCTATGTAAACGTTATGGTTCAATTTAT
>JABDEY010000127.1 GCA_013286805.1 Bacteroidota bacterium
AAATGTAAAAATCTTTTAGAAAGAATTATTACAAATCATGTAACCTTAGGCAGGCGTTCAGAGTTCCAAGAAAACAGATGCTAAGACTAATTCCGTAACATAATTTAACAATTTCGTAAAAAAATCAGGATGAATTGTTTGTAGGTTTGTTTTGTTTTTTTGGTTAACCATCGTGAATTGTTTGGTTAAAATAGAAGCCTCCTGGTTTGCAATGACTGGGGGGCTTCGTCTATTAAGCCAGACTGCCCAAACACTTAATCTCCTTTTCAACCGTTTAATAAACCAATCCAACCATTCAAAAGGTTTAGCAAGTAAAATTGATTCCTGAACTTAACTTCATACCATGAATCCAAATAGCTCCATAAAAATTACAATACCACAACCCTGTGCTGAGAATTGGTCAAATATGCAGGCCGTTGAACAAGGTCGTTACTGTAATAGCTGCCAGAAAACCGTTTTTGATTTCAATTCCTATTCGGATAAGCAACTTCAGGACTACTTTTTGTCCCATTCTGGGAAAATATGCGGGAGGGTGGGAAAAAGCCAGCTCGATAGAGTGATTACAAAGGAAACTGATTTTAAATCAAAACCATTCCTGCCTCAGTTGTTTTTGAGTGCAGCCTTATATTTGGGTTTTACAAATGCATCAGGAGCCCAAAAGGTAAACATAGTTCAATCACTGTCGATCAATTCAGATTTTAAAAATAAAGCAACTCCAATTTTGACTTCAAACGGAAGAAGTTCTGCGGATACATCGAATTACATAGGAGGAAAAGTTGTCGATGGAAAACATGAGCCTATGCCGTTTGCAAATGTTGTAATAAAGAACGAAGATGTTTTGGTGATTAGCGGAATGACCGACATAGAGGGCAATTTTAACTTGCAAATTCCGAAAGCTCAAATTGGTTCTGACCTTACCATTCATGTACTATATGTAGGTTTCTTGCCAGTTGAGAAAAAAGTTTCGAGCAATAATTTGCCATTGAAAACTGAGATTTCATTGCTGGATGCTGAAATGATGTCGCTTGGAGGGCTGATAATGGTAGAATATAAACCTACGTTTTGGCAAAAGATTAAAAATTTATTTAGGAAGAAAAGTAAAGCGGTTGAATGTATTAAATCTGACTCATTGAACGTAGCGGAGGAGAAATCTCCAGCTAAAACCGAACCTAAACTTGAATCTGTTCAGGTTGACTCAGCTGATTTCAAGATTTCAACGAATATTTACCCCAATCCTACAAAAGACTTCGTAGAAGTTGAATTAAAGACAGAAGGCATAGTTAATTTTCAGTTGATTGATTTGAATGGGAAATTGGTTCTTGAGGGGCAATTCACTCAGAGATTTAATAAAGTTGATATATCCGATCAACCAGAAGGTATTTTTACCTTGAAAATGGTCAGTCTGGGGAATAGGAGGGAAGAGAGTTGGAAAATTGTAAAAACTAAATAAGGAACCTTCACCTCACCACCACGACTCGCTTATTCTCCACACCTGCATCCCCACTCACCTTAACATCATAGACTCCCTCAGC
This sequence comes from Bacteroidota bacterium, assembly GCA_013286805.1. Taxonomy (GTDB): domain Bacteria; phylum Bacteroidota; class Bacteroidia; order JABDFU01; family JABDFU01; genus JABDFU01. The sequence continues at coordinate 1,533 of JABDEY010000127.1, forward strand.
CCATCCGCTGGCATCAATCTCAGCATTCCCGCCCTGCAGAATTTGCGAAAGTATTAATTTTCCTGCAATGTTGTAGACCTGAAGGAGGTTTGGAATGGAGGAAGAGGGTGTGGCGCTGGAATGGATGCTGAAGGTTGAAGAGGTTGGATTGGGATAGATTGAAAGGCTGGCTGATTTCACTTCTATATTATTGATTGATGTAATCGTTTCACAGTCTGTAATTCCACCTGGATATTCTGTGATCCCATTTTGTTTGAAACAAGTAAGCGAAAAACCTCCGCCATCAGTTCCACAAAAATCTTTCCCAATCAGACCATACGTTGAACCAATTCCTTCAATGAAACAGGGTATATAATTTGATTTTAAATTCCACCTTTTACGATAATTGCTTCCAACCAAAACAGAATCTATAGAATTAATAATAACTCCTTTACATGGTTCTGTGAAACCTTTTACAGTATCCCCTTTTTGCATATTAAAATCGTAGAGCAATTGTTCTGAGCTTTTGGTCGGTGGAATAAAGAAAACCTTTTTAATTGTTGCGTCCTGGCGGATTGCTCCCTGATAACCTTTTGTTACCGCTCCTATGCATGAACCCGAAATAACAGTTTCAACAAAATTTGTGTTCAATTTGTGATATTTAAGGCTGTTGATAAGTGTATCTCCTGAATAACTAAAAGAATAATATTGATCTTCATTTCCGCTTCCAAGACAAAACATCGAATAATGAAAATTCCATACCACATTAGAATCAGGAAAAGGATGATAGACGGCTACTTGTGCCAATGCAGGCAAAACTTTAAATGAAATTAAGATCGTTATGAATTGTAGATGTTTCTTCATTTTGCCCAGTTTATTGAATTTCCCAAAGCTCAATCAATTATTTTAAAAGTTTCACCTCACCACCACGACCCGTTTATTTTCTACACCTGCATCGCTTGAAATTCTTACGCTATAAATGCCTGGGGATAGGGCAGAGGCATCAATGGTGGCGGAGCTGAAGAGAGGCTGGGTCTGGATGAGTCTGCTGTTTATGTCAAAGATTTGAAGGAGTTGTCTGGCTGGGGAGGTTGAATTTATTGTGAAAATCCCATCAGATGGGTTAGGATAAAGAGAAATGTTAAATGAATTATGTACTTCGTTTATGCCAGTATAAAAACTACAGCTATTTGAGGAAGATGGTGGAAAAACTTCCTGATTATTGATGCTTACACAAAATAATTTATTACCTGATTCAAAAGGGCGTTCTAATGGAGCAAAGGCACCATAAACATTACCTATTCCTTCAATTAAAAATTCTGAACCATATGGGTTAACAAACCAAAATCGTTTATGGAATGACTTGCCAATTTGTATGGAGTCAATAGATGTTATAATATGTTGGTTGTCTCTAACGATATACGATGGTTTAAGAGTATCTCCAACCTTCAGACTAAAATCGTACGCAAGGCTATCTTTTCCACCAATCAAGAGATTCACTTTTTTATTTGCACTATCCTGCCTGAATTCACAGGTTGGATTCGGGCTGTGATAATACCAACCTGGAGGAGGGCATGAAGCATATTCATTACCATTCTGATACATTTTAATATATCTCAAAGCGCCTACAATTGAA
>JABDEY010000128.1 GCA_013286805.1 Bacteroidota bacterium
GGTAGAGCGGACAGCCGCACTCAAGGATATTTTTGTGGAAGTACTTCCCACACATGTATTTTATGACTGGATGCGGCAGATGGGAAAAGAAGGTGCTCAAAACAAATTTCCAAGGGTTTTAAAAAAAGGGAAACTCATGGAATGGGAAAATTACCTGGTTCAAAACAAGCTGATTAAGGAAAATTTTGGTTGAAGCACTGCTGAAAGGAATTGGTTTGGGACTAATGCTTGCATTTGCATTTGGGCCATCTTTTTTTGCCTTATTGCAAACCAGCATCAAAAAGGGCCTTGCCTCAGGAATAACGCTCGCTCTGGGAATTTTTGCAAGTGATCTGATCTACGTTTGTGTAGCTTATTTCGGAGCTACCCAACTTCTGAGTGACCCCAAAAACAAGTTTTACATAGAACTTATAGGGGGGGCACTACTGGTGGTGTTTGGGGCAATTGAACTTTTTCAGAAGAAAACCCTTAAAACCTCTGAAGCAATTACGTATGAAAAACCTTCCGTAACTTTTGTGAAAGGATTTTTGCTGAATACATTTAACCCTGCCGTATTTTTTCTGTGGTTTCTATGGGTAAGTATTATTGGCACAGAATTTAAATTCTCCAGAATTCACATCCTCGTTTGCCTTTGTTCCGCGTTGGGAACAGTTGTAACAACTGACATACTAAAAGCCGTAGTTGCCAACCAACTGAGAAACATTATGACAGCAGCTGTGCAACTATGGGCAAGCCGTTTCCTTGGACTTGTTTTAATTACAATTGGGATTAACCTGATGTGCACGGATTGCCTGCTGCACTTTTTCTTTATGCTGATTGGACGGAAATAATCACTCCCTCCCCAATTACTGATTACTTCTTACCCTTCTCCGCCTTATACTGAGCATTCAATGCATTCAATATATCATAGGTAATATCGAGACTATCCGAGCCCAGCAACACACTCCCTCCCAGGCTACTATACGAAAGGATATAATTGTAATGGCCACTTTTATTGTAGTCCTTTAAGTACTCGCTTATTTTATTTTGCAAAATAATATTTTTCTTCTGCGCATCTTCCTGCAATTCGCCTAATTGTTTTTCCATTCCGTCCATTTCAGCTTTACGCTTCATCAGACCGGCCTCTTCTTCCTTTGCCTGATCAGAACTGATTTTACCCTGTCCGGCCTTTTGTTGCAAATCCGCATAATCCTGCTGAAGTTTCATGCCTTTTGCTTTGTAAGCGCTCTCCAGTTGGAACTGTTTACTTTCGGCCTCCTTCCTCAGGTCCTTCACATATTCGTATTTACCCAATAAGGTATCTGAATTTACAAACACTATTTTAGAAGACCTCAGATTATGAATCTGAACGGGGTCGCTTATAACTGCAGACTCTGAGGAACCCGACGCAACTTGAACTTTTGCATCAGATTTAGCAGTAAAATGCAGGTAATACAAAAAGGCCACTGCCAAAGCCAGCACTATGTTTAGGGTAACTGATAAATTTCTCAATTGGAAAGATTTTGGTTGCGCGCAAAGATAAAGTAATTTTACAAACGCATGCAGACATTTATTGAACGACTAGCTGAACATCTTGTAAAAGCTTATCCTGATAAGATAAGTGAATTGTGCATTGTCTTCCCCAACCGGAGAGCAGGCCTATTCTTCAAAACAGCCCTTGCCCGGCTGACAAATAAGCCCTTGTGGTCACCGGAAGTTTTCTCGATAGAAGATTTTATAGTAAGACTAAGTCAGGCAGAATTGCTTGACCCCATTGCACAATTGTTTGAATTATACAGCGTATACACAAAAATTGAAAAAGGGGGAACCGAAAATTTTGAAGAATTTTCCAAATGGGGACAAATACTTCTGTCCGATTTTAATGAACTGGACAGTTATTTAGTGGATTCAAAAAGCCTGTTCAACAACCTCCGAAACCTGAAAGAATTGGAAAACTGGAGCCTGAATGCAGAAGAGCTAACCACATTCCAGCGGGAATATCTTCATTTTTGGGAATCTCTGGGTAACTATTACACGGCTTATTCCGAAAACCTGATCAAAGACAGACAGGTCACCCAAGGTATGGCGTACCGGATTTCAGCTGAAAACGCAAAAGAAAAAGCAGAAAACCACAATTGGTACAAAATTATTTTCTCAGGGTTTAATGCTTTAAATACTGCAGAAGAAAGAATCATAAAGGATTTGGTAAAATCAGGCCAGGCAGAATGCTACTGGGATTGCGATTCCTATTATCTTGACAATAAAATACAGGAAGCCGGTCGTTTTCTGAGAAAACACAGAGCAAGCAAGCTCTATTCCGGCAACTCCGGGAATGAATTTAACTGGGTCGGAAACAGTTTATCAACCGGTAAAAAAGAAATAACGATTACCGGAGTTTCCAAAAACACAGGGCAAGCAATGCTTTCCGGGCAATTCGTCAGCGAGTTATTGACGGCTGACCCCAGCACAGACTTAAAACAAACAGCAATTGTACTGGCAGATGAAAACCTTTTGTTCCCGGTACTTCATTCCTTACCGGATGAGCTAAAAACGTTTAATGTGACAATGGGTTATCCGTTACAGAACACAGCTCTTGCAGGGTTACTGGAATTGCTTTTTCAACTCCACGAAAACGAATCAGTATTTGGAAAAGATAAGTTTTATACAAAGGATGTACTCAAATTGCTTTACCATCCTTATGCAAAAATGCTGTTGGACAAATCAAAGGAGCAGCACACACACAAACTGATCAGTTACCTCCAGGAAAACAACAGCATCTTTTGCTCACTGAAGACGATTGAATTTGGGTTTAATAAAAACGTATCCCCTGAGCTTAACACGCTCAAAATGCTCTTTTCCAAGTGGAAAGATGTAAATTCAATTTTTACATGTCTGTCTGCTTTGCTTAATAAACTTAAACAAGAACTCACGGAGAGGTGGAAACAAACACACACTGCAGAAAGTAAGCTGACCAATATCGAATTAGAATACGTATTTGCATTTTCAAAAATCACAAAACGCCTCCAGTCAATTGCTGCCAAATATTCCTTTATTGATAATGCAAAGATATTTCAAGGGCTTTTTAACCAGCTCTTAGGAGCGACCAATCTCAGTTTCTATGGTGAACCTGTATTGGGGCTGCAGGTTATGGGAA
>JABDEY010000129.1 GCA_013286805.1 Bacteroidota bacterium
ATGAAGACAAGTACATGGCCCTGCATCATATACCACTCTTGTTCTATTCGCCTGATTCCACTATCGTAACTGGCAAAATGGACAATGCCCTGGCTTCACAATTAGATATTTTTCCTTCTATACTTGGGTGTTTACAACTTGCGTACCAGAATTCAAGTCTGGGCATTAATTTATTTGAAACTTGTAGCAAATGTAAAAACAGGATTTAGTGCAGCCATATTTGCAAATGGATTGACAGAAAAATAGGCCACACCCCAATTGATCGTGGATTTGCGTTGCAACCTTCCCCTTGCGCCTATAACCAGCAACCCAAACAATAATAAATAAGAAAGCGCATACTTATAATTGAAAACAGGAGCATTTTGAATGTTGCGTTCGGATAAGATTCGCCTGACAAAGAAAATGAATGTAATACTGGCAAGGATGAAAACAGAGAGGAAGATATAATTGTAGGCATATCCAAATACCATTTTGAAAACAAATAGCGGGTTATCCATCCATGATAAGGCCGCAATGGTAATTCTTGAATGAAATTGATGGTAATAAGGAATATCGGCCGCGCAAATAAAAAGAGCAACGGCGCCTATAGCTGTTAAGTAGAATATAATAATCCTGTTGAAGAGGTATCGCCCTCTTTTCAAAAAGCCTGAAACAAATAACAGCAATGCAGGAATCATCAGGAGATAGGAACTGATGCAGGAATCGAATTGAAGACCTGTTAAAAAAAGGCCAGGCAGCAAACTACTAAGTTCAGTAGCTGAAGCGGAATAATTAATTCCCAGGAAGCACAGTCTGAAGACAAAAAATAAAAAAAGAAAAAGAAAATAGAGCCTGACTGACTTAATGATCCCCGGATGAAATAGTTTTCCTGACATGAAGAAAAAATGTAGAGTCGGAAAGGTATAGAATAAACAGCACTATTCATTTGCTGCCAGATTTTAATTGATCATCAACCCTATTAGGCTGCAGTCATCTTATTCTTATAACGCTTACGGTCATTCTCATCCAGATAAATTTTACGCAATCTGATAGCCTTTGGTGTGATCTCTACATATTCATCTGCCTGCACATATTCCATTGCTTCTTCAAGCGAGAAATTAACTTTAGGGGCGATGCGCATCTTTGCATCACTTCCTGAAGCACGCATATTCGTAAGTTTTTTCTCAACGCAAATATTCACCAGCAAATCATCCGGACGGATATGCTCTCCGATAATCTGGCCGGTATAAACTTCTTCTCCCGGATCAACGAAAAACTTACCCCTGTCCTGGAGGTTGTTGATGGAATAACCTACAGCTGTGCCTTTTTCTTTGGAAATCAATACTCCGGCAATGCGGCTTGGGATAGGTCCTTTCCAGGGCTCAAAAGCCTTGAACCGGTGAGCCATAATTGCCTCGCCGGCAGTCGCAGTCAATACATTATTGCGTAAACCAATAATTCCTCTCGAAGGAATATTAAATTCCAGATGGAGTAAATCACCTTTAGGTTCCATTGTGACCAGATCGCCTTTTCGCTGAGACACAAGGTCAATTACTTTGCTTGACGTTTCAGCAGGGGTATCCACAGTCAGCACCTCAACCGGCTCATGTTTGATTCCGTCAATTTCCTTAACGATTACCTGTGGCTGTCCCAATTGTAATTCATACCCTTCACGCCTCATTGTTTCTACCAAAATAGAAAGGTGTAAAATACCCCGTCCAAATACAATATAGGAATCAGGAGATTCTGTTTCTTCCAGACGCATGGCCAGATTTTTTTCCAGTTCCTTAAATAAGCGATCACGTAAATGCCTTGATGTAACAAATTTTCCATCCTTACCATAAAATGGAGAATTATTGATGGTGAAAAGCATACTCATGGTTGGTTCATCAATATCAATAGGTATCAGGCCCTCTGGATTTTCGAAATCAGCTACTGTATCTCCAATGTCAAAGCCTTCCACACCTGTAATTGCACAGATATCTCCCGCTCTAACCTCAGCAGCCTTGGTCTTTCCCAGTCCGTCAAAAACAAACAGTTCTTTTATTCTTCCTTTTACGATTTTGCCATCCCGCTTTACCAATGAGAATGGCATATTTTCCTTCACGACACCCCTGTAAACCCTTCCAACAGCAATACGTCCGACAAAAGAAGAATAGTCCAGAGACGTGATCTGCATTTGCAAAGTTCCTTCACGAAAAGGCGCAGCCGGTATCTTTTCAATTATTTTATCAAATAAATAAGTGATATTGTCAGTAGGTATTTTCCAATCAGGTCCCATCCAGCCTTGTTTGGATGAACCATAAATAGTAGGGAAATCCAATTGTTCCTCTGTAGCATCCAGGTTAAAGAACAGATCAAAAATCGCATCATGTACCTCATCCGGGCGGCAATTGGGTTTATCCACCTTGTTGATAACGAGAATAACTTTCAGACCCTGCTGCAATGCCTTCTGCAGTACAAAACGGGTTTGGGGCATGGCACCCTCAAAGGCGTCCACGAGCAATAATACCCCATCCGCCATGTTCAGTACACGTTCCACTTCACCCCCAAAATCAGCGTGACCCGGAGTGTCGATGATATTAATCTTGGTTCCTTTATAAATAACAGAAACATTTTTAGCAAGAATGGTAATTCCCCTTTCCCGCTCCAGGTCATTATTGTCTAAAATCAGTTCGCCGGTCTGCTGGTTATCACGAAAAATCTTTGACGTGTGAAGCATCTTGTCTACCAAAGTAGTCTTACCATGGTCAACGTGCGCTATAATTGCAATATTACGTATGCTTCTCTCCATATTCCCTCATTTTTAAAGAGCTGCGAAGGTAACATTAATTTAGCGGGAATCCTATTTTTTATCTCCCTGGGCGGGAGACGTGTCCAGCAGAAATACTTCTGAACAATCTCTGTAATGCATCGGATTTGAGGGCAGCCTTTTTACACGGCTCTTGATGAGTCTGTAGCTTTCGTCATACCAAAGCATCAGCACCGGGGCGTCATTCATCATAACCTGCTCAGCCTGAGAGAAATACATGTGGCTTTCCTCATTTGTTTTGGCCATTCTGCCCTTATCAAATAGTTTATCAAATTCCGGATTTTTGTACCTGGTTGTATTGGGGTAGGAAGGT
>JABDEY010000130.1:0-331 GCA_013286805.1 Bacteroidota bacterium
AAAGAAATTGAAGCAGCGGCAGCAGCACATCCGGCTGACCCCCGCTGGGAGTTATTAAAAGAGTTGAAATTTAACAATTAAAAAAAAAGTAAAATGCCAAATCCCAAACGAAGACACTCCAAAGCAAGAACAGCCTCCAGAAGGGCTCATTTCAAAGCACATGAAAGTGCATTGACGACTTGTCCTGCGACCGGGGAAACGCACCTCACGCATCGCGCTCATTGGCACGATGGCAAACTTTACTATAAAGGTAAGGTGGTCATGGAAAAGGCTGCAGCATAAGATATGAAGATTGGTATTGATGCTATGGGGGGCGATCATGCCCCCGATG
>JABDEY010000130.1:341-3078 GCA_013286805.1 Bacteroidota bacterium
CCCGATGCCCCCGTTTCCGGTGCAGTATTAGCGGTCAAGGAACTTCCGGAGTCAGTTCGTCTGGTTCTGATAGGCGACAGTGCACAAATAGGCGCCATTCTTCAGAAGAAAGGAGCAGATCCCGCCCGGTTTGATATTGTACATTCAACCGAAATAATAGGTATGGGAGAACATCCCACCAAAGCTTATTCACAGAAACCAAATTCTTCCATTGCCATTGGATTTAAACTTTTGAAAGAGGGTTCCATTGATGCATTTGCGAGTTCAGGAAATACGGGAGCCATGCTTGTAGGCTGCATGTTTACGATGAAAACGATCACAGGAGTTATACGCCCCTGCATCACATCAGTCGTTCCAAAGTTCAATGGGGGATTCGGTATTTTTTTGGATGTAGGTATCAATGCAGATTGTAAGCCCGATGTACTTTATCAGTTTGCGCTTTTGGGGTCAATGTATTTCAAGAGTGTATACGGGAATGACAATCCCAAGATTGGTTTATTGAATATTGGGGAAGAAGAAGAAAAGGGCAATCTGGTAACACAGGCCGCTCATGTTTTGATGAAAGATTCTAAAGACTTTAATTTTATTGGCAATGTTGAGGGCAGGGATTTTTTTAACGACAAGGCGGATGTAATTGTATGTGATGGCTTTACAGGAAATGTCGTTCTGAAAGAAGCAGAATCATTCTATCAGCTCATCAAAAAACGCGGTATTAAAGATGAATACTTTGAGCGTTTCAATTATGAGAATTATGGCGGAATGCCGGTTTTGGGAATAAACGGGAATGTTATTATTGGTCATGGTATTTCGAATGATATAGCAAGCAAAAACATGATTTTGCTTTCCAGAAATGTGACAGAAACAGGGCTTTCAGAAAAAATCAAAAGCGCTTTTAAATGAGGGTTACAGCTGCGATAACTGCCGTTGGAGGATATGTGCCTGACTTTATACTCAGCAATCAGGTATTGGAAAAAATGGTTCCCACGACAGCCGATTGGATTGAAAGCCGGACCGGAATCAAAGAACGCAGAATATTAAAAGGAGATGGTTTGGGTACTTCCGATATGTGCGTATTTGCTATTGAAGAATTGCTTAAAAAAAGAGGTATAAGTGCACTGGAAATTGACCTCATTATTGTAGGGACAGTAACTCCTGACCTTGTCTTTCCCGCCACCTCCAATATCGTATCGGATAAAATAGGTGCTAAAAATGCCTGGGGATATGATGTAGCTGCCGGTTGTTCAGGATTTCTTTTTGCCCTTGCAAGTGGTACACAATTTATCGAAACCGGGAAATACAAAAAAGTGATCGTGGTGGGTGGGGACAAGATGTCGTCCATTGTGGATTATGATGACAGGTCCACCTGTATTATTTTTGGTGATGGGGCGGGAGCCGTTCTGCTGGAGCCCAATACAGAAGGGTATGGCATCCTTGATTCCATACTTCACGTGGATGGAGCCGGCAGGAAGTATCTGCATCAGAAAGCAGGGGGGTCAGTAAAGCCACCCAGCCATGAAACAATAGATGCTAAAGAACATTATATTTACCAGGAAGGTCAGCCGGTTTTTAAAGCGGCTGTAATTGGGATGGCAGAAGTTTCAGCCAGTATTATGGAAAAAAACAAACTTAGTTCGAATGATGTAGCATGGCTTGTACCTCACCAGGCCAACAAGCGAATCATTGATGCCACAGCAGACCGCATGGGGTTGCCTGCTGAAAAGGTCATGATTAACATTCAGAAATATGGAAACACTACCGGGGGCACATTACCTTTGTGCCTTTGGGATTACGAAAAAAAATTGAAAAAAGGGGATAACATTATCATGTCAACGTTTGGCGCAGGGTTTACCTGGGGAGCAATATACCTCAAATGGGCATATAATTCGTAGCATTTAAATGTAAAATAATTTTTGTAACGTGGGTACTGAAAAATCGAAGAAACCTTCACCTAAATCAACAGAAATGAAACTGACAGAAATTCAGGATCTTATAAAGTTTGTAGCCAAAATAGGGGTAAGCGAGGTGGAATTGCAAACCAAAGATGTCAAGATTATTATTAAAACCAGAAATGGAAAGGATCAGGGTAAAGGCGCAGAAACGAATGGAATGCAGGCAACTGTATCCTCCATACAAACTCCTGTTATTCAGGAGATTGCGCCCCCTTCCTTACACACCAGTTCACCTGTATCAGCGGTTCCGGAAAAGAAAATTCCGGAGACAAACCTTGTAAATGATGAGGCTAAATATGTAATTATTAAATCACCCATGATCGGAACTTTTTATCGTTCCTCTGGCCCCGACAAACCTGCATTTGTAAATATTGGTGATGAGATAAAAGAAGGAAATCCTGTTTGCATTATTGAAGCAATGAAACTGTTCAATGAAATTGAAAGTGATATCAATGGAAAGATTGTTAAGGTGCTGGCAAGTGATGCCACACCTGTTGAGTATGACCAGCCACTTTTTCTTGTCGATCCGTCATAGTAAGTTTAATTTAGAAAGGTAGATGTTCAAAAAAATTCTGATAGCAAATCGTGGAGAAATTGCATTGCGGGTGATTCGCACTTGTAAGGAAATGGGCATACAAACCATTGCTGTTTATTCTACGGCCGATAAAGAAAGTCTGCATGTGAAGTTTGCTGATGAAGCGGTTTTTTTTGCATCCTCCAGATCAGTCAATAAACCCTCCGAGCCAGGGATACAGGGAACACCTGCTTTTTTCATGGTGGCTTTGGCG
>JABDEY010000131.1 GCA_013286805.1 Bacteroidota bacterium
CGAATCCCTATGGCTTATCAGCAGAAGCATTGTAATGATACAATACTCAAAAGTCGTCAACTCCAATGAGCTGATTGCATCCCGGAAACTCACATTAGAATTAGCCAAATTCAGTCTGCTCATTACGCTCGCCTGCTCCTGCATTTTACTTTTGTTACCTGCAGAATTCTTTACCTGGCTCTTCGGAAAAGACTTTAGTGAAATCAAACACCTGTTAATCTACCTTCTTCCAGGAGTGGCTTTCATAGCAAACACCAATCTTTATACCCACTACTATGCAGGAATAGGAAAAAACCACATCAATACCATCGGCTCCATCGTAGGATTTATTTTCACACTCATTAGTTGCACCCTGCTTATACCCACTTACCACCTTGCAGGAGCAGCAGTCAGTTCAGGCATCTCTTACTTTGCCAACTCTGTCTTCCTGATTTACCTCTTCAAAAAAGAAAGCGGGTACAGATGGAAGGACTTTTTAATAAGCAGCTCTGAAATTAAATTTGGCATTGCCACGGCTAAGAATTTTATAACAAGGGGCCAGCAATTCTAAGCCCAACGGCCCCATTGTTACAAAGCCAGAACAGAACGGGTTAAGCCAGAACAGCTCTCGAAATAACTATTTTCTGAACTTCAGAAGTCCCCTCATAAATCTGCGTGATTTTAGCATCCCTCATCAGGCGCTCTACATGGTACTCCTTTACAAAACCATATCCTCCATGAATCTGTACCGCTTCAACAGTAGTTTCCATAGCAACACGGGAAGCAAACAATTTGGCCATAGCGCTTGCAGTCGCATAATCCAGTCCCTTGTCTTTTAACCAGGCTGCTTTAATGCAAAGCAAACGGGCAGCCTCAATTTCAGTAGCCATGTCAGCCAGTTTGAATTGTATAGCCTGATGCTGGGAAATAGTCTTGCCAAAAGCCTTACGCTCCCTGGAATAAGCAAGCGCCAATTCGTAAGCACCACTGGCAATTCCCAAAGCCTGTGAAGCAATGCCAATACGTCCACCGGTAAGCGTTTTCATGGCAAACTTAAAACCAAATCCATCCTCTCCAATACGATTCGCCCTGGGAACCTTCACATCCGTAAACATCAATGAATGTGTATCAGAACCACGGATTCCAAGCTTATCTTCCTTTTTTCCAACAACAAAACCCGGCATGCCCTTCTCTACTATAAAAGCATTGATGCCCTTATGCCCCTTTTCAGCATGCGTCTGGGCAATGACTAAATAAACAGAAGCAGTCCCCCCGTTCGTGATCCAGTTCTTTGTTCCATTCAGCAGGTAATAATCTCCTTTGTCAATGGCAGTGGTACGCTGGGAAGTTGCATCCGAACCGGCCTCCGGCTCCGATAAACAAAAAGCACCAATGACTTCTCCCTTGGCAAGAGGAACCAGGTATTTCATTTTCTGATCCTCGGTTCCAAACTGTTCAAGACCCCAGCAGACCAGTGAATTATTAACAGACATCACAACAGAAGCCGAAGCGTCCACCTTGGAAATCTCCTCCATCGCCAACACATAAGAAATAGCATCCATTCCCCCGCCACCATACTTAGGATTAACCATCATACCAAGAAAACCCAATTGACCCAAAGCTTTAATTTCCTCTTTGGGGAATTTTTGCAGATTATCCCGTTCGATTACACCAGGCTTTAAAACTTCATTTGCAAAATCCCTCGCAGCTTTCTGCACAGTTAAATGTTCTTCAGTAAGTTCAAAAATCATGGCTTTTTGTTTTATAAAGTTTACAAATATACTGCAACTTAACACTTAATCAGCTAATAAGCACAGGTAAATTCTGATTGTAATTGAAGGTTAAAATCACTAACCTTGCCCGGAGATGGAGGAACCGAAAAATACAATCAGGGAAAATAAGCAGGGCCGGATGAAAATAAAAAAAACCTACAAAATAATCGGCCTCATGTCGGGCACTTCATTGGACGGCCTTGATATAGCCTACTGCACATTTAGTTATACCCGCAACAGATGGCACTATAAAGTAGCAGCAGCTGAAACCATTCCATACTCGCACCAGTGGAAAAACAAATTGCAAAATCTGGAAACAAAATCAGCACTTGAATTTGCACTTACTGACACACAATACGGGCACCTGATTGGGAAAGAAACCAGGGATTTTATTAAAAAATACAAAATCACCCCGGATTTCATTGCATCCCATGGACATACCATTTTTCACCAACCCGGCAAAGGACAGAAAACCCAGGGAGGCAAAGGAATGACCACCCAGATTGGGAACGGAGCCGCTATTGCAGCAGAAAGCGGATTCCCTGTTATTTGTGATTTCCGCACAGGAGATGTCGCCCGTGGAGGGCAGGGAGCACCCTTGGTACCAATTGGTGACTCACTATTATTTGCAGACTATAAAAGCTGCATTAACCTGGGCGGTTTTGCCAATATTTCATATAACAAAAAAGGCCTGCGTCAGGCTTATGACATTTGCCCGGTCAATATAGTTTTGAATGACCTTAGCCAGAAACTGGGCAGAACGTATGATACCAAAGGCAGCTTAGCCCGAATAGGACTTGTCAATGATAAACTTCTGGCACAATTGAACGGACTTCCCTATTATAAACAAAAGCCGCCTAAATCCTTAGGCAAGGAATGGGTAAAGAAAGCTATTTTACCTCTTCTGAAAAATTCAAAATCAAACCCGCATGACCTGTTGAGAACTTTTACTGAACACGCCGCAATTCAAATATCAAAAGCGCTTCAGAGCACGACTACTTCATTTTTACAAGCTCATTCTTCATCATTATTTTCCGGAGGTGGTACGTACAACAGCTTCCTGGTTGAAAGGATCAGGTTCCATAGTCCGGTTTCCATTTTCACACCCGATAGAAAAACCATCGAGTTCAAAGAAGCACTAATTTTCTCGTTTCTGGGATTATTGCGCTGGACAAATCAGATAAATTGTCTCAGTTCTGTCACCGGAGCGAAAGCTGACAGTGCAGGAGGTTGTATTTACTTATAATTTAAAAATCATCGCCTGCATAAAATCCGTC
>JABDEY010000132.1 GCA_013286805.1 Bacteroidota bacterium
ATTGGAAGAATTGGAAAAAGCGATTGAAAACAGTGATCTCGTTGAAGTCGCAGATGCTTTGTGTGACCTTCAATATGTATTGGCCGGGGCGGTTTTGGAGTTCGGTCTCGGCAATAAATTCCTGCCCTTATTCAGGGAAGTTCAAAGGTCCAATATGAGTAAAGCATGTAATTCGATTCAGGAGGCCAATGCTACTGTAAAATTTTACAAGGAGCAGAGTAATACGGACTGCGTCTTTAAGGAAGTCGGGAATAAATTTCTTGTTTATTGGCTGGCAGACAATAAAATAATGAAATCAATATACTATTCACCTGCAAATCTGGTATCCCTGATATAACTATTCTGAGATAAAAGGAAATAAACCATGAAAAAAGTATATCATCTTTCAAGCTGCTCTACCTGCCAAAGGATTATTAAAGATTTGCAATTGAAGGAAAAAGGCTTTCTTCTGCAAGATATAAAAACGGAAAAGATAACCCCGGCTCAGTTAGATAAGATGGTGGAGATGGCGGGATCTGTTGTACCCTTATTCAGCACAAAGGCCATCAAGTACAGGGAACTCGGATTGAAAGACAAGAAACTGACTGATAAGGAAATGAAGAACTTTATTCTGGGCGAATATACATTCCTAAAAAGGCCGGTTATACTAGTAGATAGCGATATATTTGCTGGTAGCTCACCTTCAACACTTTCTCAACTTAAAATCCTATTATAGTACTCTGGGTAAGCACTAAGTTTTGTTAAACAAGGCGCTTGGTTTTGTTGTCAAACGCACTGTTAGCATGGTCTCGAAAGGAATCGAACCTGCATCACCAATTGATTTGTTTACAGGTAGTTGGGCTGACTTTTCGGTTTTATGGTACAGGTTTTGGTACATGTATGGCACTTTAAGCTGCATGTAAAAATATTTCAGCAGGTAAATGAAAATAGTCCCTTAGGCGTCTGGCCATTTTCAATGTTATTTCCCTGCGCCCGGAGAGTATGGATGAAATATGACCCTTACTTCCAATGATTGGTTCAAGGTCTTTGGCCTTCATCCCACGCTCTGCCATTTTTAATTTTATTACTTCAATGGGGTCCACTTCCGGGATTTGAATGTGTTTATCTTCGTAATCCTTAACCAGTACTAATAGCATGGCTAATTCATCCGCTTCCGGAGTTCCTTCTTTAGCCTGAAAAATAGCCATTGCACGTTTAACAGCTTTTTGATAGGCGGCCTCTGTTTTTATTATTTTCCAGTTTATCATTACTTGTCTTTATAGTTCAAAATTCTTGTATCAAATTCTATGGTTCCTGTGTTTATTTTGTCATATTCCTTATGGGTACCGAACCAAATAATATATGCGGCCAGTTGCTTGAAATTTACTGATACGATCAACCTGAAGTCATTGCCTTTAATATTGAAGATAACCCTGTTATTGGCTATTATACTTGCGTTTCCATATACCTGTTTCAGTTCATTAAAATTGTGAAATTTATGTTCCAAAAACTCATTGTACCAGGTTAACAAGGACGTTTTTGCCAGCGGGTACTTTTCAACATAATACAACACCGCCCTTTTGACAATAACATTCACGGGGCAAAGATACTAAATTGTTTTCATTTTGCAAACATATTTATTCCGGCTGTGTCAATTCGATGATCTCCTGCATATAATATGCAGTTCCTCCTGGGGATATTTAAAACTTCATAGCAGACTCATAATACTTACCATCCTCATCTTCATCGTTTATCCCTACTGTGCTATTTTTGCCACACGAATTTGGAGGGGATACACCCTTTTATAGAAAGCTAGAGCACTTAAGCACTTTTGAGAAGGTTTTATCTGCGCAGGATGGCAGAATCAGGTACTGTGCCTATATTCTAAACTTTTTTATTTATTTCAAGAACCAGATTTAAACTTAAACGTTTACGTTTATTCAAGGATCAGGTTTAAACTTCAGAAGTGTAAACTTGTTTATTTACAGCCGGAATGGATGCCATCAACAGGGAGTTGAATTCTAATTTTAAATGAATTGGTTTTGGCTTGGGTTAGGTATTTCAGCTGCTATACTAACAGGCAGGTATTTCTGGTATGAGTAAATTGCTGCGTTGTTTAGATAATTCGTCCAAGCCATCAGGGGGTTAACCAAAAATAATCATTATTTATACTGCAATACATAAGACGCCGTATCACCTTTCTTTATAAAAAGTGTATTATATGAGGTTTTTGATGAATCAAAAACCACTGAACCGGTAGTTGGGTAATCTAACTGGTAATCTATATTATTTGCGCTATTACCTTTCATTCGCATTACAGTTGGAATTATTGTATCAAAGGGATTGTTTTGTGTTATATAGAAACCATAAAAATCATGGTAGTTAATATCTATATTTTGGCTAAGCCATTGATAAGAAGTTGTCTTTATGATTCTCAGTTTCAAGTAAGCAAACGGCGGCAAAGTAAAATTTTTTGTGTCATCCAAGCCATTAACATAATTCCCACTACCATCAACTATATAATGATTTGCATCGTTTATATGAAGTTCATATGTATAGCCCTCTTGTCTTTGAAAGGCTATAGAATAATTGCCATTTGCATCGGTTTGAGTTTGAATAATTGAAATATTGGTGGTATTATTTACCCAATAGTGAAGAGCTATCTGAGCTCCAGATATAGGTAAATTGGTTCCTGTCTCGATGACCTGGCCTTTTACTTGCGCCCCGCCATATTGTTTTTTGCAAGAAAGCGTAACAAGAACAACTAAAAGAAGAATAAGATTTTTCATCTCATCATCTGCTTATTAATATTAACTAATGTAGTCGAAAAGAACCTTAAAGTCAAGCTGTCTGTAAAATACGGTCAAACTACATCGACTTCTTCACCTTAATCACCGTATTCTTAG
>JABDEY010000133.1 GCA_013286805.1 Bacteroidota bacterium
ACCTTCAGTCCTTTTATATTGCACACCACACTCTCCACACTCGAAGAATGGTAAGGCCCTCCGCTTCCATATGCACCAATTGGCACACGCAGCACCATACTCACCGGCCACTTTCCGTTGGACAAATAGTTAGACCTTGCAACCTCTGTAAACAGCTGGTTCAGTCCGGGCCATATATAATCAGCAAACTGAACTTCCACAATGGGCTTTAAACCAACCGCACTCATTCCTACCGTACTCCCTACGATAAAAGCTTCCTGAATGGGCGTATTGAAAACACGTTCATCCCCAAACTGTCCGGCCAAAGTAGCTGCCTCACGAAACACACCACCCAGACGTCTTCCCACATCCTGTCCATACAACAAACACTCTTTATGTTTCTCCATCAGCTCCCGTATCGCAAACAAAGCCGAATCAACCATCACCGTCGCCTGCTTGCCTTTTGGGACGCGCTCCCCCCGTTCTTCCGTTACAGGAGTCGGGGCAAACATATGCGTAAACAAATCTTCGGGCCGGGGATCTTCCGCTTTTAAAGCCTCCTCAAAATCTGCTGCAACTAACTGCGTAGCTTTAACCTCCATAGCATCCAGCTCCTTAGCAGCTATTCCGGATACAATAAGTTGATTTCTCAACCTGGGAAATGGATCCCGTTTTGCCTGTTCAGTGAGGTCATCCCTGTACCATTCTTTTCTGACTCCCGATGTATGGTGATTCAGCAAAGGGACTTTCGCATGAACCAGAAAAGGCCGGCGTTCTTTACGGATCAATGCAATTACCTCGGATAAGGTTTCATAACAGGTAATAAAATTTGTACCATCTATGGTCCTTGTTTCAAGTCCCTTAAATCCTTTCGCATATTCCGTTGCATCCATCGCCCTGAATTCCCTGGCCTGGGCCGAAATATCCCACTCATTATCCTGAATAAGGTAGAGAATGGGGAGCTTTTTCAGCACTGCCATTTGAAAAGCTTCAGCAACTTCACCTTCCGTAATGGAGGCATCTCCAAGCGAACAAACGACCAGCGCCTTATCGTCCCCTTGATACTCAGGTATCCCCAGTTTTTCCCGATATTGAATCCCCATTGCAATACCCGTAGCCGGAATAGCCTGCATGCCCGTCGCCGAACTCTGATGAGGTATCTTTGGCATAGTATCTCTTCGCAAACTCGGGTGACAATAATAGGTTCTTCCTCCCGAAAAAGGGTCATCCCTTTTGGCAAGTAACTGCAGCATCAGTTCAGAAGGCCTCATTCCAATCGCAAGAAGCATGCTGTCATCGCGGTAATAAGCAGAAAGATAATCCTGCGCTTTCAACTGCAAACCCAGCGCCAGCTGTATCGCCTCATGTCCCCGGGAAGTGGCATGCACGTATTTACCCGTCACAGCCTTGTTCAGCTCATATGATTCAGTCATTGCCTTCGAGCAGCACATCAGCTCAAAAGCTCTTTTCAAAATACCGGCGGAAGGACTTACTTTCAAGATGGCTAAAAATAAGAAGTTTTTGTTTAACTTAGCCAACAAACTAAGTACCTGAATTTTAATCGCTTTAGATGAAATTAATAATACGCATCCATCGGGGTTTTTTATACTTATTTCTTGGCTTTACTTGCCTGTCATTTCTTTCCGCAAGGAGTCAGGATGCAGGTTCAGGAGGGTTTGACCTAAACGGCAACATTGTTACCAAACTGGTAAAAAACCAGGTCAATCTGGAGTCCAAACCGGAAACGGCAACCCTGACTATTTACAGCGACTCAGTAAAATTCAGAGTGCTTACGACCACAAAAAAGGATGGCAGTTTTACGACCCGCCTTCCATACGGCCACAATTACAGAGTGGTGTTTACCAACCCTTCTTTTGTATCCATGTTTTTACTCATTGACGGACAGGTACCCAAAGAAAAATATGACACGCCTCAAAAGCTGGAACTTTCCGATATTCCCTTCTACGACAAAAAGAGTGTGGGCATTGATACCCTGAAATTTCGTTTTGCATTTGACAAATACAAGTATGATCCGGGTAAGAAAAAAATCATCCGCAATGAAGATTATTTTGTGCAATTCGGCAATGGAAAAACACGTGAATACCTCGACTACAAGGCTTTCCTGCGTGACCAGAAAGAGAAGGCAAAAAGCCAGCCAGACAGTGCAAAAACTGCAAAAGCAAATCAGGGCTCAGTTGTCCGTGTTAACTACCTGATCGGTAAAATTCTCGCAGGCAACCCACCCCTTGTAGCCTTAAAAAACATAAAAGTTACATTGACCGGAGATCGCGGAGAACCACTAACCTCCTGCCTCACAAATAACTCCGGTCGTTTTGTATTTGAAAATGTCCTGATGGATCAGAGCTATACGCTGCAGATAAATGCGGAAGATATAAAAAGTCTGGCAGGTCAGAAAATAAGCCTGCTCAGTAAAAACGACAAAGAAATAGCTTCTTCCACTCCAGGAGGTGCCTTTTCTTTCCATTTGCTCAAATCCGACAAAAGATCCCTGGACCTGCTGGCATCTGAGGATTGCAATTTCATCATATCCGGGAGCCTGCTTACGCTTATTAATAACGTGACACATCCCATTGCAAATACCAAGGTCCATTTAAAAGATGAAAAGGGGAACATTGTGGAAGCTATGTTTACCAACGACTTTGGAACATTTGTATTTACCAGAACGCCCTCCTGCCAGAATTTTCAAATTGAACTGGCTGAAAATAACCCGAAATTAGCCGGAGTGAAAGTGATCATCGCCGACCGAAACGGAAAAGAGATCAGTTCCACAACCTGCACCGGTGAAGGGCAGTTCAATTTCCAGTTTCTGAAACAGGATGAATTAAAACTGCAGACGATGGAAGTGGAAGAAACG
>JABDEY010000134.1 GCA_013286805.1 Bacteroidota bacterium
ACGCACTGGCAAACAATTTATAAAGTCATAATTCCCTATTCTATTTCAGGGATATCTGCTGCCAGTATTCTGGGTATCGGAAGAGCTATGGGAGAAACCATGGCGGTACTAATGGTAACCGGGAATGCGGCCATTATACCTCACAGCATACTTGTCCCCATGCGCACCATTCCGGCCACGATTGCAGCGGAACTGGGAGAGTCGGCACATGGAGGTATTCATTACCAGGCTTTGTTTGCATTGGGATGTGTATTGTTTGTTATGACACTTTTGATAAACCTGACAGTTGATTACATTTCTTCACGAAGGAAATACAGTATTAAATGATCGGGAGTAGAAAAATAAGTAAAAACAAAAGGACCAGACAAAAGTTTGTATTTGCCTTGTTCACCGCTATGAGTGCAGCAATTGTACTGGTACTGTTCGTCATTCTCGGATTTATAGTTGTCCGTGGATTGCCGGCCATCAACTGGGATTTTATTACAAAGATGCCCGAAGACGGAATGACAAAGGGAGGAATTTATCCTGCTATTATGGGGACATTTTGCCTGATGATTGGGAGTATGCTGTTTGCGTTCCCAATTGGTATCATGTCCGGGATATACGTGAATGAATATTCGAAAGACGGTTTTTTAAAGCGATTTATCAAACAGATGACCAATAACCTGGCCGGAATACCATCTATTGTATTCGGACTTTTTGGAATGTCGCTCTTTGTGAATGACCTCCATTTTGGGGACTCTATTCTTGCAGGTTCCCTGACACTTGGGTTGTTGGCCTTGCCGGTAGTGATACGCACAACAGAAGAAGCGCTCAAGGCAATAGACAATTCCTTTCGCATAGGAAGTTACGCACTCGGAGCCACCAAATTGCAGACGATCCGTAAAGTTGTGATACCCATGGCTCTGCCCAATATTATTACCGGCTTAATTCTTTCCATTGGCCGCATTTCCGGCGAAACAGCTCCCATCCTGTTTACTGTTGCTGCTTATTTCCTTCCGAAGCTTCCCCATAGTATTTTTGATCAGGTGATGGCCCTGCCTTATCACCTGTACGTGATTTCAACCAGCGGGACGAATATCATTGAATCCCGGAAGATGGCTTATGGGACCGCGTTGGTGCTGGTGCTGATTGTGCTGATTTTGAATCTGCTTGCCAATGTGTTGCGTGGATATTTTGGAAAGAAAGTGAAAATGAATTAGTGAAGAAATAATACATTAAATGGCTTCAGCTAATGGAGTATTTTTTTGTTATAGATTTTTAATATGGACTATGTAAAGAAACCGAAGGCTGCTGCCAAAGACCTCAATCTGTACTATGGGGATTTTCATGCTTTGAAAGGAATTACCATGTCCATGGAAGAAAACAAGGTGATAGCGCTGATAGGCCCTTCCGGCTGCGGAAAGTCAACGTTCTTAAGATGTTTTAATCGCATGAATGACCTGATATCAAATGTCAGACTGACAGGTTTAGTGTTGGTAGATGGAAAAGACATCAATGATCGCTCTATGAATGTGGATGAACTGCGGAAAAATATAGGTATGGTATTCCAGAAACCCAATCCATTCCCAAAATCAATTTTCGAAAATGTGGCATATGGACTAAGGGTAAACGGAGTGAAAGATAAAAGATTTATAGAGGAGCGGGTAGATCGGTCCTTGAAACAGGCTGCATTATGGGATGAAGTAAAAGACAAGTTGAAGAAATCAGCCTTTGAATTGTCGGGAGGACAACAGCAACGGTTATGTATTGCGCGGGCATTGGCTGTAGAACCCTCTGTATTATTAATGGACGAGCCCGCATCCGCGCTTGATCCCATTTCAACTGCAAGAATTGAAGAGTTGATTTATGAATTGAAAAAGCAATACACGATCATCATTGTAACACATAATATGCAGCAGGCAGGAAGGGTCAGTGATCAGACTGCGTTTTTCTACATGGGCGAGATGATCGAATTCGACGACACAAAAATAATGTTTACCAATCCAAAGAACACGCAGACACAGAATTACATAACAGGAAGATTTGGTTAGAGGGCAAACATCCGGTGGATGTTTGAGCCAGTGTGTGTAAGCGGGTTTTATTATAATGTAAAGGAGCGCCTATTTACTAAATTTTATAATCTATGAATACACAAAGCCATCTGGAGGAAGAGTTGAAAGTTTTAAAAACAGACGTATTGGATATGTGGAGGCTGGTGCGCTCCCAGCTTGAAAAAGGGAAACAAGCCCTGGTCAATAATGACAAAGACCTGGCCAGAGAAGTAGTGGCGGTGGAGAGACGCGTAAATGCATATGAGCTAAAAATTGACAGGGAGTGCGAAGACCTGTTCGCTTTGTTCAGCCCTCTTGCTGTTGATCTTCGGTTTGTACTGGCGGTTTTAAAGATCAATTCCAACCTTGAACGCATAGGAGATATTGCCGAAGGAATATCGCGCCTGGTGGCAGATGTAGATAAGCGATTTGATTCCCATCTTCTGAAAGAGACTCGTATCATTGAAATGTTTGAGCTGTCCGATAGTATGCTGAAAGATGCCGCAATTGCATTTGAACAGGAGGATACGAAGTTAGCCCGAACTTTATT
>JABDEY010000135.1 GCA_013286805.1 Bacteroidota bacterium
ACATCTTCTTTAGGAGTACTATTGGTTTCCGCTCATTTAGGCGGTGCAATTGCTACACATATGGAACATGGTGAAATGTATACGGGCCAGGCAGTTATCTTAGTTCTGGTTTGGGTTGCAAATTATCTGCGTAATCCAGAAATGCTGGCAAGTTTCAGTAAAAAGTAAAATCAGCTTCGACTCAAATTAAACACTAAAACAAACATAGATTAAAGGCGGGCAGAAAACTGAAGTGATATCAGGTTTCTGTTTTGCTTTTTTGACAGATGATTAATATGAAATTAAAGGAATTAGAAATTGCTGCTCAAAAGTTCAGGCAAACGGATGAAATGCCAGTTCTCTTCCTGGGTCATGGAAGCCCTATGAATGCTATTGAAGAGAACGAATTTGTTGCTGGGTTCAGAAATTGTGCCAAGGGAATTCAAAAACCTGCAGCAATTCTGGTTATCTCTGCCCATTGGGAGACAAAAGGGACTTTTGTCACTGCTATGGAAAGGCCACGTACGATTCATGATTTTGGTGGTTTTCCCAAATCCTTGTTTGACGTACAATATCCGGCACCGGGAAGCCCTGCGTTGGCCTTTGAAATAAAAAAAAATGTTAAAAAAACTCAGATTGGTTTTGATACTGCATGGGGTCTGGATCATGGAGCATGGTCAGTTGTAAAACATTTATTCCCTTTGGCAGATGTACCCGTAATAGAAATGAGTATAGATTATGCCCAGGATGCCCGTTATCATTATGATCTGGCTAAGGAACTGGTCTCGCTTCGGTCAAAAGGCGTTTTAATTATTGGGAGTGGAAATATGGTGCATAATTTGGGGTTGGTTGCCTGGGATAAATTGGACAAGGATTCCTTTGGTTTTGATTGGGCATTGGAAGCCAGTGAAAAAATGAAAAAATTTATTTTATCAGGAGATCATAAGTCACTGATTAATTTTAGATCGCAGGGCAAAGCATTCGACCTGGCAATTCCGAGTCCGGAGCACTATTTGCCTTTGATATACAGTCTCGCTTTAATGGAAAGCAAGGATGAAATAACAATTTTTAATGATAAGGCGGTTGCAGGCTCACTAACTATGACTTCCATAAAAATTGATAAAGGCTGAATGCAGGCTGATTTCCTGAATTATTTACTTATTTTTAAATCAGCATTTAATCTGAATCAAACTCAAAATGGCAAATACAATTCTTCATAAAGCAAATACCAGAGGTCAAGCGGATCTCGGTTGGCTGCATAGCAGGCACACCTTCAGTTTTTCCAACTACCACAACCCGGAACGAATGCATTTTGGCTTATTGCGGGTATTAAATGATGACCAGGTTGCTCCAGGTATGGGTTTTGGAACGCATCCGCATGACAATATGGAAATTATCTCTATTCCACTGGAGGGAGATCTGGAACATAAGGACAGTATGGGTAATATTACTGTTATTAAGGAAGGTGATGTTCAGTTAATGAGTGCCGGCACGGGCGTCTCCCATAGTGAATACAATAAAAATAAGGATAAGCCGGTGAAGTTTCTTCAGATATGGGTTTTTCCGAATCAGAAAAACGTGAAACCGCATTATGGTCAAATAACGCTTAATCCGAATGACCGGCACAATAAGCTTCAGCAGATCGTTTCACCAAATACAGTTGCTGAGGGTGTATGGATTCACCAGGATGCTTGGTTTCACATGGGAAAGATGGACAAAGGATTTTCTTTGGAATACACCCTTAAGAAAAGCGGGAATGGGGTGTACGCTTTTATTCTGAAAGGAGATATCAGCATAGAAGGAGTTGGTTTAAATGAACGAGATGGTTTTGGTATTTGGAATACAGATAAAATCGCTTTAAAAGCTGATTCACAGGATGCAGAAGTTCTGCTGATGGAAGTTCCTATGAATTAATTGTGAATTTCCAGTTCAATTCGAACTTTTATTAATACTAAGGTAGTAAAGGAAAAGGATGCAAGATCCTTATCGGAATATTTTGCATCATTATTCCGGATATATTCAATCAGGCTCTCTCTGAAAAGATTGAACGATTCTCGCGGTCTGGCTTTTATTTTAATACGTTTCATTTAAATTCAATGAGTGCAAATTTCATTGGAGGAAACCATTAAAATATAGCCCCCGTAAATAAACGGGGGCCTCATCATCATCAGAAAAAAGATCACTAATTATTGGCAATGATCAACCAGTTAGATCCATTACTTACCACGGTGATATATTTGTTTGCTGCGGTCAGGCTGAACGTCGCAGATCCATCTATGTTAGTACCACCTCCGTTTATTGTCGCCGAACCTACAGCTGTTAATTTAACTGTATAAAGCCGACCAGCAACCGTTGCAGCACCTGGCAATGTAATGGTCAAACCAGAAGCAGTAGCTACAATGATATTATCGGAAGCAGTGGCGGTGTAATTGGAGCTTTGAGAATTAACAGTTGTTCCAATCGAGCCTTGAACCTGAAGACTGGAAATCGGACTTGTTGTACCTATTCCGATTTTACCGGTTGGAGTAATTACCAAAGGATTGTTATTATTAGCCAGGTTATAAAAGCTAAAATTTCCAACCCCGCCTGAGTTACCTGT
>JABDEY010000136.1 GCA_013286805.1 Bacteroidota bacterium
ATGGAACTGGTATTGTATTTCTGTTGTACTTCATTAATGAGTTCATTGATTTCTGAGCTTGTAACAGGATCTAACCCGGAAGTAGGCTCATCGTACAACATAATTTCCGGTTTCATGATGAGTGTTCTTGCAATACCAATGCGTTTACGTTGCCCACCGGAAAGGTCAAAAGGCATCTGATTTAATTTATCTCTTAATCCCACGGCCTCCAGCACTTCTTCAACTGCATGCTCAATTTCTTTTTTGCCTGTATCAGGCCGGTTCATGATCAATGGAAACTCAAGATTCTTCCGGACACTCAGACTGTCATATAAGGCACTGCTTTGAAAGGAAAACCCAATACGCAGTCGTAAATTATCCAATTTTTTTCCATGTAATTTATTTACATCCTTGCCCAACACGATTGCTTCACCCTTATCCGGCTTCAGTAATGCTACAAGTATCTTGATCAAAACAGATTTACCTGATCCTGATCTGCCCAGAACCGCCACATTCTCTCCCTTAAAAACATCCAGATCAATCCCCTTTAATACCTCCAGATTGCCAAACGACTTATAGAGTCCTTTGATGGAAATTACTTTCTCCTCTTTATTGATTAAATGTTTTCCTTCCTGTTTTTCCATCGCCTTAGAAATACCACATTAGAAATAACACCTTAGAAATAACGAATCCAGTTAGACATCTGAACAATCACCAGCTCTTCAATAAATATGAGGAACATAGCGAGCACCACCGTTTGATTGGCAGCTCTTCCAACCCCGCTCGTACCCTCAGTAGCATTAAATCCCTTATAACATGCAATGACCCCGATTGTAAATCCGAAAATAATGGATTTGACAACAGAAGTAAACACATCGAGAAACCGTATAGTGGAAAATCCGTTCTTAAAAAAGCTGATAAAACTGGTAGCTTCTTCCGAATTAACATTTATATAGGAACCATACAATCCAACAAAACTGCAATACAGGCTTAAAATGGGAATTGCCAGTGTAGTTGCAACCACACGTGTCACCACCAGGTATTTAAACGGATTGATGGCAGAAACTTCCATGGCATCTATCTGTTCCGTCACCCGCATGGAACCAAGTTCCGCCCCCATACCGGAACCTACCTTGCCTGCACATATCAGTGCGGTAACTAAGGGACCCAAAGCCTTCACAATTGCTATACCCATTAAAGAAGGCAACCAGGAAGTTGCCCCGAATTCCTCCAGAGAAGGACGGGATTGTTTTGTAAATACAATCCCCACAATGAACCCCGTAAGTGTAATTAATCCAAGCGATTTAACCCCAACCCCGTAACATTGCTTAATAACTTCACGAAGATGAAAGGGCGGTACAAATACCTCTTTGAAAAAATGAATAACGAACCTGTAGGCTTGGTAACCCCCCGAGAAATACTCATCAATTCCTTTAGAGAACAAATACTTTTTAGTAAAGTCGTTTACCATACCAACTGGTAAAACTAAGCGGACTTCACACCATATAGTTTATACAACTTTTTCTAAAAATTACATTATTTACATATATTCTTCCGCTTACTTCAGGGACCTTTAGTAAAGCCTGAATAGAAC
Organism: Bacteroidota bacterium; assembly: GCA_013286805.1. Classification (GTDB taxonomy): domain Bacteria; phylum Bacteroidota; class Bacteroidia; order JABDFU01; family JABDFU01; genus JABDFU01. The sequence goes on from JABDEY010000136.1 coordinate 1,574, forward strand.
AGGATGTTGTTTTTTTTTATAACTTAGACACATAGCCAAGCATCTAAAAAGGTTCAGGAATGGTTAGATTCCTTACGAAGTTTCATTTGAATAAAAGCTCCTTACTTTTTTGGCTATGTTTAATTTTCATTCGCCCCATTTCAGCACAGGAATGCGGCATAGTCTATGTTACACCGGCAGGTGCCACTTCAGGTGTGGCAGGAACCAAAGCAACACCGGCTGATTTAACATATGGATTAAGTCTGGTGTCTGCAACCGCCACTCAGGTCTGGCTTTCAACAGGCACCTATACGCTTTCCAGTGTTTTAACAATAGCTTCCACCGTACCTGTAAATTTTACGCTGGAAGGGAGCTTCGATCCTGTGACCTGGACCAAGAGCAATGCAACTCCTTCCCAATCGATTCTCAACAGGGACACAAATAATATTGACTTAGTGCATCTTGCCTTGATTGGCATAATGTGTAACAGTGCTTCCAATTTCAGGCTGCAGGACCTGACGATAAATGTAGCCAGTGCCTTACGTTACCAGGTTTCTGTCTATGGAATTTATTTATCAGGGTGCTCGAATTACAATATTACACGTTGCACGGTGAGGACAGGAAATGGATCTCCTGGTAATACAGGACTTCCAGGGTTAACTGGAGCACCCGGAGGAGCTGGGGTTGCCGGAATTCCGGGAAATCCGAATGAGACCATTGGCCCGGGTGGCATAGGTGGTACGGGCATAGGTGGAGGAAATGATGGCGGACAGGGCGCGAACAATGGTCATTGGGATGGAACAAGTAATGTGCCAGGTTCAGCTGGGCTTCCGGCAGCATGTGGTGGAGCAGGAGGAGCTTCCGGCAGTGGCCCTGCCTGTGTTCTTGGTTGTGCACTTGGGAGCCCTGCTTGTGCATCAATAGCAGGAACAGATGGCTCCCCTGGGGGC